>NZ_JBHWUU010000023.1:44766-98530 GCF_042737375.1 Streptomyces sp. NPDC060000 | reverse complement strand
CGAGATGGACGCCGACCAGCTGGCCGAGACGACGATGGACCCGCGCCACCGCACCCTGCGACGCATCAACCTCTCCGACCTGGAGGCCGCCGAGCAGGTGTTCGACCTGCTCATGGGCAACGATGTGGCGCCGCGCAAGGAGTTCATCTCCAGCTCCGCTGCCACGCTGGACCGGTCCAGGATCGACATCTGAGCTCGACTCTGTCGTGGATCTTGAGAAGCTCGGGGTTCATCCGCCGGTGAACCGCCAAGACCGCGGCCGGA
This sequence comes from Streptomyces sp. NPDC060000, assembly GCF_042737375.1. Taxonomy (NCBI): domain Bacteria; kingdom Bacillati; phylum Actinomycetota; class Actinomycetes; order Kitasatosporales; family Streptomycetaceae; genus Streptomyces; species Streptomyces sp. NPDC060000. The sequence continues at coordinate 98,266 of NZ_JBHWUU010000023.1, read as the reverse complement.
GATGTTCGACTACGGCACCGCCGTAGTCGAGGAACCGGTGGCTGACATCCTGTTGGCAGATCTGGTCGAAGCGATTGGGTGAGGAAGCTGCTCCGGCTGGCTGGTGCTGGATTTCTCATTGGATATACACATATCGGCGTCGTAGTTGGCGGGTGGGCGGGGTCGGCCGCCCCCAGATCCAGGGCCGGGCTCGGGCGTTGAGTTGCCGGGTGGCCACTGCTGGGGCCTGGGCGATGTCTCCGGGAAGAAGAAGCAGAACATCATGAAGGCCACCGTCATCGCCGACTGGCGCGGCCGCACGTTATGGACCGATGCTCTTCGACCTGGACGTATGCACGACGCCACGGCTGCCCGCAACGAGGGCGTCGCCATCTGCTTCCAGCACTTCTCCGACGTCGAGGTCCTCCTGGACGACGGCTATCTCGGCCTGAGCCGCGACCACCGCGGACAAGCAATCACACCGCCCAGAAAACCGCGACCGTGCGCACTGCCCGGCAGAGTCGAACGGTGGGAACGCGACCGCCACCGGCACTCATCCGACCGCATCACCGTCGAACACGCCCTCGCCGATCACAAACGCTGGAAGCAACTGACGCGCTGGACCCACCGCCCCGACCGCCTGCCCGACACCTACCGCGCCATCGCCAGCCTCGTACCCGACCGCACCATCAACGCCTGAAAACAGACCACGACCAGGCCAAACACGCTTCACCCGCTATCACGCACCAACTCGTTAGGCGGAAGCGCAGGCGAGGAGCCTTCTTGCCCGCGTGACGGTCAGCATCGGGCGCGGGAGCGTCCCAGTTGCTGACCAGATGGCGGCCATGACGGGGGACCTGGACACAGGTGCCTGGCTCTGCATGGCGGGTTCGCTGCGTGACGCGACAGCTCGTTCGCTACATGGGTCCTGAGTGAATGGGCTCATCCGCCATGCTGTCGCCTCCCAGTAGCGATACTGGATGTATGGACACGACGATCGCCGCCCCCCGCGCCGAGGTGCTGCGGGAGCGCTACCGCAGCCGACTGCCCGCGCGCCTGCAGGAGCTGGCCGGCCCCGTCGAGGGCAACGTGGACCTGCCGCTCCACATCGTCTGGTCCGGGCGGACGAGCTACAGCCTGGACCGTCCGAAGTCCCGCATGACGCTCTACCGGACCGTCCTCGCCGAAGGACTGCGCGAGGACCTGGTGACACTCCTGCACCACCGGCTGCTCACCGAGCAGTGGCCCGTGCTGCGGCGCTTGGTCAGTCCCTACATCCGCGAGGTGTGGGAGGGCGCCTTCCCCGAGCTGCTCCGCGCCGCTCCGTCCGACACGACCGCCGCGTGAAGCTCACCCCGCTCCACGAGCGTCTCCTCGCCGACATCCTCGACATCGGCTCCCCTTACCCCCTGGTCCTCACCGGCGGATACGCCGTGCAGGCCCACGGCCTGGTCGAACGCTTCAGCCGCGACCTCGACGTCGCCACCGAGAACCCCGCCCCGATGCAGGAGATCGTCGCCTCTCTCACAGCAGGTCTCAGCGCGCGCGGATGGCGGACCACGCACGTCCAGACTGATCCGCTCAGCGGTCGGTTCCTCGTCACCGATCCGGACACGGGCGAGGAGTGCGAGGTCGACGTCCTCAAGGAGGCCTTCTGGGCTCCGCCTGCCCAGACCCCCTACGGCCCGGTTCTTTCCCTCGACGACGTGATCGGCACCAAGGTCCGTGCCCTCGCCGACCGCGGCACCGTCCGCGACCTCATCGACGTCCAGGCTGCCTCCCGTCACCGCTCCACCGCCGACCTCGAATCACTGGGCCGCCGTCGCGCCCACGACGAGTTCAGCCTCGAAGACCTCCGGGACCGGCTTATCGGCGCGGACTGGTACGAGGATGAGGACTACACCGCGTACGGGCTCACCTCCCGGCAGATCGAAGAACTCAAGGCGTGGGCGCTGGAGTGGGCGGAGGATCTGGGGGCACGGATCCATGACGAGAACGCCTGAGAGGCGGTCATCGTGTCCATCCCCGCAACCGCCGTTGCAACGAGAGGATGCGGTGTAGCCGGCAGATTCACCCCGGAGCCGTCCCCGGTGGGTGGCTGCCCTGCACGGCGGATGTGCAGGGCAGCCGAGCGATACCCAGCAGTCGACTCACGGCGAAACCGGGCTGCGGTAGCGGTCAAACACTGCATCCCGCTCCCACTTCGTCCGGCCGTGGTAGTGCGGCCGCTGGACCACTCTCCGGGCCATACGGCGTACAACGTGGACTAGCTGACCATTGCCCGCTCGTACGCCGCTCGGTCACTGCCGTGGGCCTTCCTTCGGGGCGGGTGAGCGAGGGCATGCGCTGCATCCCCGCGCCTACACCGTCACCGCGAGTCGAGGCCCACGCTCCTGGCCGTCAGGTGGTTTGGTCGTCCGCCCAGAGGCCGTCCGGACGGATCTGCTGTCTCAGAGGAGCGTCAGCGAGACGAGCACGCGCAGGGTTCCTCGTTCTGCCCCGGCAGTAGTCGCAGGGCGAAGACAGAGCCGTCGGCGTGGACGGAGACGGGGCCGCCCCAGTTCTTGTCGAAGGTGAGGCGGGGGCGGACTCCGCGGCTCGCGTGGACGAGGGCGCGGTACTCCTCGACGTCGCCTCTGGCGAGAAGTCGGAAGACTTCCTTGTCCACGCCGGAGAACGCCTCGACGCGGGGGCCGTTGAGGCGGAAGACGTGGTCGGTGCCGACGTACTCGTTGCCGAAGAGGGTGTGGGCGGCGTCCTGGATGCTCATGCTGGCCGCGTGTTCGAGGCCGGTGAAGCGTTTGCGGCCCTGCCGGTCGGTCAGGTGTCGGGCGGTGGCGTGGCCGGAGCCGGTGAAGGCCATGAGGCCCGCCGCGGTGGTGTGGGCCAGAGCCTCCTGGAACCAGGCGTAGTCCTTCGGTTGCACGTGGCAGCCCCGTACGGGCTCCGGTGCCACCAGGCCCTCGGCCGGCGGGTGGATGTCCGGCATCACGTTCGCCTGGAACGGCGGGGCGTTCCGGTTCGCTTCCCGACCCTCTGCCGGGGAAAGCCGACCACCACTGCCCCGTGCCTGGAGGGCGTGGACGGTCATCGTGCCGCCGTCCGTCGGGAGCTGCGTGCTGAACAGCAGGCTGGGGGTCTCGTTCCACGCGCCGATGTGGACCGCTTCGGCGTGGGCCGAGGCGGAGGCCAGTTGCTCGGCGGAGGTGGCGGAGTCGCTGTGGTTGCCCTTGCAGGCGAGGGGGATGACAAGGGACGGCTCGCCCGGCCGCCAGACTTCGGCGAAGTACTGGGGACGATAGCGGTACTTCACTTTCTCGCCCTTGTCCCTGCTGGTGAGGGCCCAGCCCGCGCGTAACGCCGTGTCGGCGGGGACAATCGTCACCGAATGGTCGGGGAAACGGCTGCGCAGCATGTGCTCGGTGAGCGTGAGCGCGAAGCCGATGCTGAGCTCGCCGGACTGCAGCGACTTGTAGTGGTCCGCGATGCGGCGGCCTTCGTCGGTGAGGCCGAGGAAGGAGTCACGGCCGCCGGCCAGGGCTTGGGTGTACTTGAGTGCGCCCCAGTGTTCCGCCAGCCCCCGGCCCGCACCACGCCACGACAGGGCAGTGGCCCGGGCGAGGGTGTGGAGCACGTCCCAGAGGGTCACTTCGAAGTGCCGAGGCAGCTCCGTCGGCAGGATCGGGACGAGGGCGGGCTTCCGGCGGAGCGGCTCGTCCTCATTCTCCTTGCGCTTCTCGTCGTCCGCCGCGATGGCGGCCTTCACCTTCCCTACGAGCGCGTCGTCGGAGTGGACGGAGACGTTCGAGGGCTGGGTCAGGTCCTGGAGCACTTCCTCGGTCGGCTTCAACGACTCTCCTTCACGTTGTGCGAGCGCGGTTCGCCATCGGCTGGACCGTACGGAAGAGAGGAGCGGCGCACGCAAGTGCGCAGGGGCGCGGGACTTGGACTTTGGCCCGGGCGGGCCGGTGTCGGCGCCTTGGACGCGCCTCGCTCGCGAGTTCCACGCTGCCGAGGGGGCCTCGGGCGGGCGGAAGGCAGCGAGCCGGCTTCCGGGGCGGTCGAGCGCCGACCGGCCGACGGCCAAAGGGACCGTGTTCCACGAACCAGAGCGATGTCGGTGCCCGACAGGTCGGTGCGTGGAGGCACGTCGTCCGTGGGCAGAGTGGTCTCCGCATCTTTGATGGCTCATCAGGTAAGTCAGCATCCGGTCAGCATGAGTCGCCGGGCTTTCCTGGAGGATTGCCTGAACAGGCGCCGGTGCGGCGCGAAAGCCCAGGCGTGAAGCCGTCTCGCCCGAGCGGAGCGATGTTCCTCACAATTCTCGACCGGCGTGTCCGGGTGTACAGTCGACACCGCCCTTGACCTGCACAAAGCAGGCAGGGAGCCGTCTTCCAGGAGTTGAAAATGCTTCGCACCATGTTCAAGTCCAAGATCCACCGCGCCACCGTCACCCAGGCCGACCTGCACTACGTGGGGTCGGTGACCATCGACGCCGAGCTGCTCGACGCCGCCGATCTGCTGCCGGGTGAGCTCGTCCACATCGTCGACATCACCAACGGGGCGCGGCTGGAGACGTACGTCATCGAGGGGGAGCGCGGCTCCGGTGTAATCGGGATCAACGGGGCCGCCGCCCATCTCGTGCACCCCGGTGATCTGGTGATCATCATCAGTTACGCTCAGGTGACCGACGCGGAGGCGCGGGTGCTGGAGCCGCGGGTCGTGCACGTGGACCGCGACAACCGGATCGTGGCCCTGGGAGCGGACCCCTCGGAGCCGGTACCGGGCTCCGACCAGGAGCGCAGCCCGCAGGCAGTGTCGGTCTGACCGCAGCAGCCCTCGCACCCATCGCACCGGGAGTGCCCATGAGCGACATCGAGATCCGCGACGACCGGGCGGCGGGCCGCCTCGAGGCCCTCGGTGACGCCGGCGAAGTAGTGGGCCACATCGAGTACTTCGTCCTGGAGTCGCCCGCGCCCGCCCTGGTCCCGGTGCACACCATCGTCGAGCCGGCGCACGAGGGCAAGGGCATCGCCGGGTCGCTGGCGCGGGAGCTGTACGCCGCCTCCGGGCGCGAGGGCATCCCCGTGGCGCCGCTCTGCCCGTACGTCGTCAAGTGGGCCGAACGCCACCCGGACGAGGCTCCGGCGGCGGACCCCGAGCTGCTGCGGGCCGCCAGGGATTGGCTGCGCGCGCACCCCGGCCGGTTCTGACGTTCCGTCCGACGGGGCACGGGACCCCTGGCCACGGTCGTCGCACCGGCTGTCCGGACGGACACCGTCGGGGCGACGGGCCGGTCGAGCCGTCCGGGTGAGTGCCCGGGGCGGCCCCGGGTACGCGGGGGAGTAGTTCAGAATCAAGCCCCCAAGCGGCCGGAGGACACGATGACCGACCCGTACCCCGACCCCGTCCCGCCCGGACCGACGCCCGGCCCGGACCCGGTCCCGCCGGATCCTTTCCCGAACCCGGTGCCCATGCCCGAGCCGCAACCGCCCGGCCCTCAACCGCCCGGCCCGAGACCGACGCCTCCGCAGCCCGTACCGGCCCCGGACCCGTCGCCGTCCCCGATCCCGCCGGGCCCGGAGCCGGTTCCCGGTCCGGAACCCGGCCCGCCCCTGACCTGACCCGCCGGAACACCTGACCCGGCACAGCGGTGGCGGGCGGCTCGACACCGCCCGCCGCCGCTCCTGTCCACCGCGCACGCGGCCCGCCGCGGTCGCCCGGAGCGGGACGGGGCTACGCGTCCACCTCCGACCGGTCCCCGCCCCACAGGGTGTGGAACGCCCCCTCCCGGTCCACCCTGCGGTAGGTGTGCGCGCCGAAGAAGTCCCGCTGCCCCTGCGTGAGCGCCGCCGGCAACCGCTCCGCGCGCAACGCGTCGTAGTACGCGAGCGCCGCCGCGAAGCCGGGCGTGGGCACCCCCTGGAGCGTCGCGGCCACCAGCACCTCACGCCACGGGTCCTGCGCCGCCGCGATCTCCGAGGCGAACGTCGCGTCGGACAGCAGGCTCGGAAGGTCCGCCCGCGTGTCGTACGCGGCACGGATCCGGTCGAGGAAGGCCGCGCGGATGATGCAGCCGCCGCGCCAGATCGCGGAGACGGCGCCCAGGTCGATGTCCCAGCCGTACTCCTCGGAGCCCGCGGCGATCTCGTGGAAGCCCTGCGTGTACGACACGATCTTCGAGGCGTACAGCGCCTGCTCCACCCGGTCGGCGAAGGCCTGCGCCTCCGCCTCGCCCAGGGCGGACGCCTTCGGTCCCGCCAGGTCGCGCGAGGCTTCGCGCAGCGGCGCGTGACCCGACAGCGACCGGGCGAAGACTGCCTCCGCGATCCCGGACACCGGAACGCCCAGGTCGAGCGCGATCTGCACCGTCCAGCGGCCGGTGCCCTTCTGCTCGGCCTGGTCGACGACCACGTCCACGAAGGGCCTGCCCGTCGCCGCGTCCACATGGGACAGCACCTCGGCGGTGATCTCGATCAGATAGGAGTCGAGGCGGCCCGTGTTCCAGGTGCGGAAGATGTCCGCGATCTGCGCCGGTTCGTACCCGGCGACATCGCGCAGCAACTGGTAGGCCTCGCCGATCAGCTGCATGTCGGCGTACTCGATGCCGTTGTGCACCATCTTCACGAAGTGACCGGCCCCGTCCGGGCCGATGTGCGTGACGCAGGGCGTTCCGTCCGCCGCCTTCGCCGAGATCTTCTCCAGCATCGGGCCCAGCGACTCGTACGACTCCGGCGAGCCGCCCGGCATGATGCTCGGGCCGTGCAGCGCGCCCTCCTCCCCACCGGAGATGCCCGTGCCGACGAAGTGGATGCCCTGCTCGCGCAGTTCGCGCTCGCGGCGGCGGCTGTCGGCGAAGTGCGCGTTGCCACCGTCGATGATCATGTCGCCGGGTTCGAGCAGCGGGGCGAACTCGTGGATCACCGCGTCGGTCGGCTCACCGGCCTTCACCATGATCACCAGGCGGCGGGGCCGCTCCAGTGCCGCCACGAACTCCTTGGCGGTCTCGGCGGTGACGAACTCGCCCTCGTGGCCGAATTCCTCCACCAGGGCGTGCGTCCGCGCCGCCGTGCGGTTGTGCAACGCGACCGTGTAGCCGTTGCGTGCGAAGTTGCGGGCGAGATTGCGGCCCATGACCGCGAGTCCCGTGACGCCGATCTGAGCTGACGTGCTCATACGGTTGGCTCCTTCAGGGGTGTGCCCGTGCATCCGGTCAGTATCGTCCTGAGGACCATCTTGACGGGTCCGCGGCCGGATTCCCGCGCGGGGCGTCCCGCCGTCGCCCGCGAGTCGGAGCGGCCGGTTGTCGTCTTGTCATGGCCTGTTCGCCGCCCTTACTTTTGCCCCTCCTGACGCACTGTCGAGGGGGACCTCCATGGCCGTACGCGGCCGGCACCGCCGGTATCAGCCGAACAGGATCAACCGCGCCTCGCTCACCGTCACGGCGGGCGGTGCGGGCATGGCGCTGCCGCTCATGGCCACCGGTTCCGCCCAGGCGGCAGACGTGGACACCTGGAACAAGGTCGCCGCGTGCGAGTCGACCAACGACTGGGACATCAACAGCGGCAACGGCTACTACGGCGGACTCCAGTTCACCCAGTCCACCTGGGAGGCGTACGGCGGTACGCGGTACGCGCCCCGTGCGGATCTGGCCACCCGAGACCAGCAGATCGCCGTGGCCGAGAAGGTGCTGGACGGACAGGGGCCCGGAGCCTGGCCCGTCTGCTCGGTGCGGGCCGGACTGAGCCGGGGCGGGGACACCCCCGGCATCCACCCGGACGGCACGTCGGCGAAGCCCGCCCAAACGTCCGCCAAGCCGTCCGCCGAGCCGTCCGCCCGGTCGTCGTCGCAGTCGTCCACCAGGAAGACATCCCTGGACGACGTGCGTCCCCAGAGCACGCCCCAGTCCCGGGCGGGCACCGCGGAGGTGTACACGGTCGTCCGCGGCGACACGCTCTCCGCCATCGCGGACACCGAGGACGTCAAGGGCGGCTGGCAGGGGCTCTACGCCGCCAACCGCACGACCATCGGCGGCGACCCCGACCTGATCGTCCCGGGCCAGCGGCTCAGCCTGAGCGAGCGGGCGGGCGCCGCGACCAGGGCCCCGGGCAGCACCAGGCCCCGGACGCAGAAACCGAAGACCTCCCGGGGCGCCAAGGAGAGCAAGCCGGCCAAGAGCGCCAAGGCCAAGGACGCCGACCACAAGGCGACCACCGGCCATCCCCTCGTGGCACCCGTCGGCGCCTCCACCGGAACGCCCTACCACGCGACCGGTTCCTCCTGGTCGAAGGGCTACCACACCGGCGTCGACTTCCCGGTGGCCACCGGCACGTCCGTGAAGGCGGTATCGGCGGGCGAGGTGGTGAGCGCGGGCTGGGCCGGTTCCTTCGGATACCAGGTGGTCATCCGGCACGCCGACGGCCGCTACTCCCAGTACGCCCACCTGTCGGCGATCTCCGTACGGGACGGGCAGTCGGTGAGCGGCGGGCAGCGCATCGGCCGGTCCGGCTCCACCGGCAACAGCACGGGCCCGCATCTGCACTTCGAGGTGCGGACGGGGCCCGGCTTCGGCACGGACGTCGACCCGGTGGCGTATCTACGGGCCGGTGGCGTCAGGATTTGACCCGCTCCCGGTGCCGGTCCACGACCGGCATCGGGACGAACAGCCCTCCGTACAAGGGGGTGTAGAAGGACGGAGGCACGTCCGCGCCGGGCGGGCCCTCCTCGAATCGGTCCTCCCCGGCGGCCGGTGCGGGTACGAGCCGTTCCTCCCGCACCTCCGCCGGCCGTACGTCCTCGAGCGCCGCCGCGACCGACCGCAGGTCCTCCAGCGCCCCTTCCGTCAGCCGCAGATCCTCCAGAGCGGTTTCCGTCAGCCGCACGTTCACCGGCGCCGCTTCCATCAGCCGCGCGTTCTCCGGGAGCGGCGCGACCTGCCGCGCCGGGAACCCGGTTGCGGACGTCGCACCGTCGATCTCCTCGGCCGCCGGGGCCGTGGCAGTACCGGATTCCGGCCGGGTGCGCGCGGCCGGGAGACCGGCCGGCGCCGTCCGAGGCCGTTCTCCCTCGAGGCGCTCGGTCGTCAGCAGGATGAGACCGCCCGCCGCCACCACACCGCAGCCCAGGGCGAGCACGGTGCCCGTGGTGCCGTAGCGGAAGGTCTCGCCGAACATCGTGATGCCGACCGCCGCCGCCACCACCGGGTTGACCACCGTCAGCGTGGCCAGCGGGGCCGCGAGGCCCGCGCCACGGTAGGCGGCCTGGGACAGCAGCATGCCGGCCGTGGCCAGCACGGCGATCACGGCCAGGGACGGGACGTCGGCCACCGAGACGCCATCGGTCCAGTCGACCGCGACGGTCTTGGTGAACACCGACGACATGCCGAACGCTATGCCCGACGCGGTCGCCAGCAGCATGCTGCGTACCGCCGGATGCCGGTGCGCGGCCCGCCCGGCCACCATCAGGGCGACGACCGCACCCGCGGTGACCACGGCCACGGCGACCCGCTGCGGGGTGCTCAGCGACTGCGCGTCGGCCATCCCGACCAGGGACAGCAGACCGGCCAGTCCGACCGTCGCCATGATCGCGCCCCGCCAGGCCGCCGCCCCGGCCCTGCGACCGACGAACAGCGCGGCCATGGGCAGCGCGAACACGATGGTCAGCGCGCCCAGCGGCTGGACCAGGCTGAGAGGACCGTAGGCGAGCGCAACCACGTGCAGCAGTCCGCCGAGACCGTTCAGCGCCACCGCGGCCCACCAGCCCGGACGCCGCAGCGGGGCGTACTGCTCGTCGGGCGACGACAGCGCGACCTGCTCCTGCACGATCGCCCCGGCCGCGTACGCGACAGCGGAGACGAGCGACAGGACCACGGACAACGCGAGGGCGCTCATGAGCTGCTCCTCTGCGTGAGGCGGGGGCGCGGGGCCCGGCGCGGCGAACGGTCGGCTCTCATGACAAACACGATGCCCTGTCGATCTGTTCCCGTCGTCGTCCCTAAGCACGCAATAAGTCCTACTACCGATGGAGTACTGCGGGCCCGCTGTCCTCCCTCAGGCGGGTGACGGACCAGGGATCCCCCCGACACGCACCCCTGACAGCCTTGGTACTACTGCACTTCGTGGACCTCGACCCCGATCTCGCCGCGCTCCGCCCGCTCGGCCCCTTTTTCGCCCTGCGCCCCCTGTCGGGCAGCCCAGGAGACCCGGCGCGGGCGCTGCCGACCCTCGCCCGGGCCTACGGCGACACCTCCGCGGGCGGGGCACCGGACGGTCACGGAGATCCGCTGGCCTTCCGCGTCCGGAAGGTCACCGAGGCGCTGCGCGCCCCCGAGGACCGGATCGCGGCCTCCGTGACGCAGCAGGGGCTCGCGGCCCGGCTGTGGTCGGTGACGCTGGGCTGCGCCGTTCTCTACGGGAGCATCCCCGGGCTCGCGCCGCGCCTGCTGCGCTGGGACCCGGACGCCGCCGCCCCGGACGACCTGTGGCTGACCGAGGTCCGGGCCCGGCCCGGGGACGCGGCCACCGTGGCCGCCACGGTCCTCGACGGGCACCTCGAGCCGCTCGCCGCGGCACTGCGCGCCCGCCACCCGGTCGCGGCGGGCCTGCTGCGGGGCAACTCGGCGTCGGCGCTGGCCGGGGCCGCCCGTCAGCTGGACCGCTGGGCCCGTACACACGGCCGCCCGGACGTCGCGGCACGCGCGCGTGCCCTCACCGCCGAGCTGTTCACCCACCCCCTCCTCGCGGACACCGGCACGCTGACCGGCACCGCCTTCCGCCGCCGCAGCTGCTGCCTGTACTACCGGGTGCCCGGCGGGGGCGTCTGCGGTGACTGTTGCTTCACACGACCCCCGCGCTCTTCCCCACGCGCCCCGTCTGGGTGACCATGAAGGGGACCGGTCGCTGAGATGGGGGTCATGGGTGCGAGTGGGACTGCTGACCCGGGAGTATCCCCCGGACGTGTACGGCGGCGCCGGTGTCCATGTCGAGTTCCTCGCCCGGGAGCTGCGGCGGCTCGTCGACCTCGACGTGCACTGCTGGGGCGAGGGCCGCACCGAGGGGGTCCGGCGGCACCGCCCGTGGTCCGCGCTCGACGGCGCCAACGACGCGCTGCGCACCTTCTCCGTGGACCTCGCCATGGCGGCCGCCCTCGAGGGCCGTGAACTCGTCCACTCCCACACCTGGTACGCCAATCTCGCCGGCCACCTCGCCAAGGAGCTGTACGGCGTGCCGCACGTGGTGACCGCGCACTCGCTGGAGCCGCTGCGGCCCTGGAAGGCCGAGCAGCTCGGCGGCGGCTACGCCCTGTCGAGCTGGGCCGAGCGGACCGCGGTGGAGGCGGCCGACGCGGTGATCGCCGTCTCGAGCGCGATGCGCGAGGACATCCTCGCCTGCTATCCGGCGCTCGCCCCGGACCGGGTCCACGTCGTCCACAACGGCATCGACACCGCCCTCTACCGCCCGGACCACGGCACCGACGCGCTCGCCCGGACCGGCCTGGACCCGGACCGGCCGTTCGTGCTGTTCGTCGGCCGCATCACCCGGCAGAAGGGCGTGCCCCATCTGCTGCGGGCCGTACGGGACATCGATCCCGCGGCGCAGGTCGTGCTGTGCGCGGGAGCGCCCGACACCCCCGAGATCGACCAGGAGTTCCGCGACCTCTTCGCGGAGCTGAGCCGGGCCCGGGACGGCGTGCACTGGATCCCGAAGATGCTGCCGCGCCCCGAGGTGATCCAGCTCCTCACGCACGCCGCCGTGTTCGTCTGCCCGTCGGTGTACGAACCGCTCGGCATCGTCAACCTGGAGGCGATGGCCTGCGGCACGCCCGTCGTGGCCTCCCGCGTCGGCGGCATCCCCGAGGTCGTCGAGGACGGCGTGACCGGCACGCTCGTGTCCGTGGACGGCGGGGGCGACGCCTTCGAGGCGGGTCTCGGCCGTGCGCTGGACGCCGTCCTCGGTGACCCGGAGGGCGCGCGCCGCATGGGCGAGGCCGGGCGGGCCCGGGCGGTGGAGGAGTTCGGCTGGGACGCGGTGGCCAGGCGTACGGTCCGGCTGTACGAGGAGATCGCCAAACAGGCTTAGTTCCCCCCGCCGGGGGCAATCATGGTTGAACCAGGTGAGGGGAGCGGTCATGCGTCGTGGTGGGCCAACGGTGCTCGGAATCGTGCTGGCGGGCGGTGAGGGCAAGCGCCTGATGCCGCTCACCGCGGACCGTGCCAAGCCGGCGGTCACCTTCGGTGGCACGTACCGGCTCGTCGATTTCGTGCTGTCCAATCTCGTCAACGCCGACATCCTGCGGATCTGCGTGCTGACGCAGTACAAGTCGCACTCCCTGGACCGGCACATCACCACCACCTGGCGGATGTCGAGCCTGCTCGGCAACTACGTGACCCCGGTCCCGGCCCAGCAGCGCCTCGGCCCGCGCTGGTACCTCGGCAGCGCGGATGCCATCCTCCAGTCGCTGAACCTCATCTACGACGAACGGCCCGAGTACGTGGCCGTCTTCGGCGCCGACCACGTCTACCGCATGGATCCGCGCCAGATGCTCACCCAGCACATCGACAGCGGCGCGGGCGTGACCGTGGCCGGGATCCGGGTCCCGCGCGGCGAGTCCTCCTCCTTCGGGGTGATCACCCCCGGTTCGGACGGCCAGACGGTCGACCGCTTCCTGGAGAAGCCCGCCGACCCGCCGGGTCTCGCGGACGACCCGGAATCCGTGTTCGCCTCGATGGGCAACTACATCTTCACCACCAAGGCGCTCATCGAGGCGCTCCAGCGGGACGCCGAGGACGAGAGTTCCGTCCACGACATGGGGGGCTCGATCCTGCCCCAGCTCACCGAGCGCGGCGAGGCCCGGCTGTACGACTTCCACGACAACCACGTGCCCGGCGAGACCACCCGGGACCAGGGCTACTGGCGGGACGTCGGCACGCTCGACGCGTACTACGACGCCCATATGGACCTGATCGCCGAGCGTCCCGCCTTCAACCTGTACAACCGGAGCTGGCCGATCTACACCCACTCGGGTCAGCTCTCCCCGGCCCGTTTCAACGCCGGCGGCATCGCCAGCGAGTCCATCATCAGCGCGGGCTGCCTGATCCGCGGCCAGGTCTCGCGCTCGGTGCTCTCACCGGGCGTCCTGGTCGACCCGGGAGCGGTCGTGCAGGGCTCGATCCTGCACGACAACGTGCACATCGGACGGGGTGCGGTCGTGCGCGGGGCGGTCCTCGACAAGAACGTGGAGGTCCCTCCGGGTGCGACCATCGGCGTGAACCCGGAGCGCGACGCGGAGCTGTACACGGTGTCGAGGGGCGGCGTGATCGCCCTGGGGAAGGGCCAGCAGGTGCCCTGAACTTAATGCAGTGTTAACTGTGTGTAGCCTGATCGTACTTGACCGTAATCGCCCGGACCGGCTTGACTGCTTGCCTCACCCTTCGTCGATGCGAGGCAAGCCCGTGACTGCTGATGATCTGCTGGCGCCTCTCGACCTGGCGTTCTGGAACCTCGAGTCGGCCGAGCACCCCATGCACCTGGGCGCGCTCGGTGTCTTCACGGCGCAGTCGCCCACCGCGGGCGCCCACGCGGCCGACCTGCTGGCGGCCCGTGCCGCCGCGGTCCCCGGACTGCGCATGCGGATCCGGGACGTGTGGCGGCCGTTCGACCGCTCGGAGCCCTTCGACCTGCGCCGGCCGCTCGCCTTCGGCGGCGCGACCCGGGAGGCGGACCCCGGCTTCGACCCCCTCAACCACGTCACGCTGCACACACCCACCGCCGATTTCCAGGCCGAGGCCGGCCGGCTCATGGAACGGCCCCTCAAGCGCGGTCGGCCGCCCTGGGAGGCGCACGTCCTGCCTGCGGAGGCCGGCGGCCGCTTCGCCGTGCTCTTCAAGTTCCACCACGCCCTCGCCGACGGTCTGCGCGCCCTGTCCCTGGCCGCGGCCGTCCTCGACCCCATGGATCTGCCGGCCCCCCGGCCCCGCCCCGCCGAACCTGCCCGCCGGCTCCTCCCGGACGTGCGCCGACTGCCCGACCTGCTGCGCGGAGCCGTCTCCGACGTGGGCCGCGCCCTCGACATCGGCGCCTCGGTCGCCGTGCACACCCTGGGCATGCGCTCCACCCCCGCCCTCACCGCGGCGTCCACCGGCACCCGCCGCACCGCCGGTGTCGTCATCGACCTCGACGACGTGCACCGGATCCGCAAGGTCGCCGGCGGCACCGTCAACGACGTGCTGATCGCGGTCGTCGCGGGGGCGCTGCGCCGCTGGCTCGACGAACGCGGCGACGGCAGCGAGGGCGTCGTACCGCGTGCGCTCATCCCCGTCTCCAAGCGCCGCCCGCGCACCGCCCACCCCCAGGGCAACCGGCTCTCCGGGTATCTGATGCGGCTCCCGGTCGACGACCCGGACCCGCTGCGCCGCCTCGGCACGGTCCGCGCCGCCATGGACCGCAACAAGGACGCGGGACCCGGCCGGGGCGCCGGCGCCGTCGCTCTCCTCGCCGACCACGTCCCGGCCCTCGGCCACCGCCTGGGCGGCCCGCTGGTCAGCCAGGCCGCCCGGCTCTGGTTCGACATCCTCGTCACCAGCGTGCCCCTGCCCAGCCTCGGTCTGAAGCTCGGCGGCAACCCGGTGACCGAGGTCTTCCCGTACGCCCCGCTGGCCCGCGGCCAGGCCCTGGCGGTCGCCGTCTCCACCTACCGCGGCCAGGTCCACTACGGGCTCGTCGCCGACGCCGAGGCGGTCCCCGACCTCGACCGGTTCGCGCGGGCCCTGACCGCCGAGGTGGAGACGCTCATCACGGCCTGCGGCTCTTGACGGGAACGGGTTTGGAGGAGCGGCCCGGCGCTCCGTAAAATTCACCCTTCGAAGGCGGACTCGGTCGGAGCGCCGCACGGGTGATCAGGGAAGCGGCAGCGCGATGACGGTGACAGAGGACGGCTCGACGGCGATCACGCAGGAGGTCGTGGACGAGGTCGTGCACGGGCCCGGTATCGACCCGGAGCGGCTCGCCGTCTGCCTCGCGGTGCTGGACGAGCTCGACAAGCTGGACGTCGACCACCCGGACGCCATCGCCGTGCGCCGGGCCACCGCCGGCGTCTACCGCACCGTCAAGCAGCGCCGCCGCCAGGACCGCCGGGCCGCCAAGACCGCCCACGACAAGGCGGTCACCGAGTCCACCGCGACCGGCTCCGCCCAGCGCATCGACGACGAGACCGAGGGCATCCTGCCGTCCTCGGTCACCGAGGAGGGCCGGATCGCGGGCATACTCCAGCGGCCGCGCTCCTGTTACACCTGCAAGAACCGCTACGTCGAGGTCGACTACTTCTACCACCAGCTCTGCCCGGGCTGCGCCGCCGAGAACCGCTCCCGCCGCGACGCCCGCGCCGACCTCGGCGGCAAGCGCGCGCTGCTCACCGGCGGCCGCGCCAAGATCGGCATGTACATCGCGCTGCGGCTGCTGCGCGACGGGGCGCACACGACGGTCACCACGCGCTTCCCGAAGGACGCCATCCGCCGCTTCAAGGCCATGGACGACTCGGGCGACTGGCTGCACCGTCTGGAGATCGTCGGCATCGACCTGCGCGACCCGGCGCAGGCCGTGGCCCTCGCCGACCGGGTCGCCGAGGCCGGCCCGCTCGACATCCTCGTCAACAACGCGACGCAGACCGTACGCCGTCTGCCCTCCGCCTACGCCGCCCTGGTCGGCGGCGAGAGCGCCGCGCTGCCCGCCGGCGAGCTGCCCGCCCACCACGTCATCGGCGCCTTCGGCTCCGGCGCGGTCGACGGGCTCGCCGCGCTGCCCATCGGTACCGGCGGCCCGGACGCGCAGAAGGTCGCCGACCTCGCCCTGGTCGCGGGCAACGCCAGCATCGCCCGGCACCTGGACGGCACCGCCATCGACGCGGGCGGCCTGGTCCCCGACGTCGTCGACAGCAACACCTGGGTGCAGACCATCGAGCAGATCTCCCCGGTGGAGCTCCTCGAGACCCAGCTGTGCAACTACACGGCACCGTTCATCCTGATCAGCAAGCTCCGCCCGGCCATGGCCGCCGCCGCTGAGAAGGCGACGAGCGGGCGCGCGTACGTCGTGAACGTCTCGGCGATGGAGGGCGTCTTCGGCCGCGGCTACAAGGGCGCGGGCCACCCGAACACGAACGCCGCCAAGGCCGCGATGAACATGGTGACGCGGACCAGCGCCCAGGAGATGTTCCAGAGCGATGGCATCCTCATGACCTCGGTCGACACCGGCTGGATCACCGACGAGCGCCCGCACTACGACAAGCTGCGCCTCGCCGAGGAGGGCTTCCACGCCCCGCTCGACCTGGTCGACGGCGCGGCCCGCGTCTACGACCCGATCGTGCGCGGCGAGCAGGGTGAGGACCTGTACGGGGTGTTCCTCAAGGACTACGCGCCCGGTAAGTGGTGATGTTCGCGGGTGCGGGCGGTCTGTGACTGGCCGCACCCGTACCCGCACGGCGCGGCCGCAGGTCCGTACGACCCGTGTCCCTCAGGTTGCGACGTGCGCTCGGCGCACCTGCGTGCCGCCGTCCACCAGGAGATCCGCCCCCGTGATCCACTCGGCCGCGTCGGAGCACAGCCAGAGCACCGCCCTCGCCACGTCCTCCGGCTCGCCGATCCTTCCCAGTGGCAGTCCCGCGGCTGTCTCCTCCTCTCCCGGCTCCCATACGAACCGGGCCATCTCGGTCCGTACCAGGCCGGGGGATACGGAGTTCACCCGCACCCCCGGACCCAGTTCGCCCGCGAGCTGCCGGGTGAGGTGGAGGAGGGCCGCCTTGCTGGTGCCGTAGGCGCCCACCCGGGGTCCGGCATGGGTGGCGCCCTCGGTGCAGATGTTGACGACCACGCCGCCGTGCTCGCGCATCCAGCCCCGCCACGCGCACTGCACCAGCCGCAGCGGCGCCTCGACGTTCACCGTGAACGCGTCCCGCCAGGCGAGCGGATCGGCGTCCATGAGCGGTCCGTAGGGCTGGTTGGTCGCCGCGTTGTTGACCAGCACGTCGATCCGGCCGAACGTGTCCAGGCACAGCCGGGTCAGCTCCTGGGGGTGCTCCGGGTCCCCGACGTCACCCGCCAGCCCGACGCCGTCCAGCTCCCCGGCCGCGCGGCGCACCCCGTCCGGGTCCCGCGCGCCGACGCACACCCGCGCCCCGGCGTCGGCGAGCGCCCGTGCCACCGCCCAGCCGATCCCGCGCGTGGCCCCCGTGACGACGGCGGCCCTGCCCCGCAACCCGTACGACGACGTCATCGGCGTACCGTCTCATGACGGTCCGTCAGTCGACAGCCCCCAGGCGCGAGTTCCGCGCCGCCACCAGTTCCAGCACCGTGCGCCAGTCCTCCAGCACACCCGCGTCGAACCCGGCCGCCCGGCCGTCCTCGTCGGCCTGGCGCAGGCTGAGCAGGTCGTTGTCGGCGGTGGCGCCGTGCCAGGGGTGCAGGGCGACGAGGCGGGAGACGCGGGTGCCGAGCAGGGGCCGTACGGCGTCGGCGGCCCGTTCCGGCCGGCCGGTGGCGTCGGCGGGGCTCAACAGCCGCCCTATGGGGTGGACCAGCCCGGTGAGCTGGAGTTCCTTGTCGGCGGGACGATTCCGGCGCAGCAGCGCGGCCGTCTGCAGCGCGTGATCGTGCAGGTCGACGCCCGGTTCGCCGCGGTCCGTCGTGTCCCGCACGCCCCGGCAGGCGTACAGCAGGTCCATCAGCTCCTCGACGCTGCGCAGCTGCATGCGTCAGTCCTTCCGCGAGAGCGCCGTTGCCGGACGCCAGCAGAGCACGGCCGGCTTGCGGCCGGACGAACGGCACCTGAACTGCGCGACGGACTCGCGGGCGAGTGCGCGGCCGTCTTGAAGCGCCACGCCCATCATCGTCCCCCGAACGGGTGAACCCAGAAGGTGCATCAGGGGGTAAACAGGTTCAATTCACCTGCGGGGACATGTGGGTGACTTGCCATGGTTACCTCAAATTTTCAGCCCTATCGAGCGGCTACCCGCTCATTTGGTTACCCTGTACCGACGGACAGCAGTACGGAGTGCCACCCACACCCACGGTCCGTCATGGGACAAGCCGCTTCACAACGGCTCGCCCTCCAAGAAGTTGCCGGCGCCACCGCGTCCTTGACCGACTTGAGCAAGACCCCAGGGAGCGTCAGGCGCCGGACCGCAGACTGGCGGCACGCCCCGAGGGTGACCCGACACATAAGGAGTGCGCGGTGACACCGGAGAAGACGAATCGCGAGCAACGCCCCAAGGAACGCCCGGAGCGGGCCGGCCGCCGGCCCGGCGAGATCGGCAGCCTCGACGTGTGGGCCCGCTCCGCCCCCATCCGCCTGGCGGGCTACGAGGAGGATCTCGCCGAGCCCCACATCCTGCCCAGCGTGGACTGACCCCGCTCGTGACCGCCCGCATGGGCGTGCGTCAGGCACGCCCATGCCGGCCTCGCCGCTCCGCTCAGTCGAGCGGAGCCGTCCGCCGCCACGGCCGCAGTTCCTCCAACTGCTCTGCCAGTCGCAGCAGTTCGCCCTCCCTGCCCGGCCGGCTCACCAGCTGCACGGAGGTGGGCGCACCGGACGGCAGACTGCCGAAGGGGACCGCCATCGCGGGCCAGCCGGTCAGGTTCCACGGTGGGGTCAGCGGCGAGTAGTTCGTGTTCACCAGCACATTGCGCAGCCAGCCCCGCTCGTGCCACGGCGCCGACTCCGGTGACCGTCGCGCCAGCGCGGGGGTGAGCAGCACGTCGTACTCCGCGAAGAACGGCTCGAGACGCCGGCGCAGTACGTCCCGCGCCGAGCCGCCGCGCGCCCCGGACAGGAAACGCCGCCCGACGGCCGCGTGCACCCGGGTGCGCCGGGTCAGCAGCCGGGCGTCCAGGCCCGCGGCGTCCACGGCCGTGCCCGCCGTCCAGTGCGCGAGCGAGGTGACACCCAGCGACAGCGGATAGGGCGGCTCGGCCCGCTCCACGTGATGCCCCGCACGGACCAGCACCCCGGCCGCGTCCCGCGCCGCACCCGTGTACGGCCTGCTCACCGTGATCCCGGCCAGCGGGCTGCGCACGGAGACGGCGATCCTGAGCGCACCGGGTTCCGCGGGCGCCGCGACCTCGGTGTCCGCGAGGACCGACAGCATGAGCCGCGCGTCCTCGACCGTGGTCGCCAGCGGACCGTTCTCCGACATCCCGAACCAGTCGCCCTCGCCGATGCCGGCCGGCACGACCCCGTGGCCCGGCTTGATGGTCACCAGGCCGCAGTTGGCCGCCGGGATGCGCAGTGAGCCCATGCCGTCGTTGCCCAGCGCGATCGGCACCATGCCGGCGGCGACCGCGGCCGCGCTGCCGCCCGACGAGCCGCCCGCCGTGCGGGAGGTGTCCCACGGGTTGCGGGCGGTGCCGTGCACGCCCTCGGTGGTGCCGAAGACACACAGTTCCGGCACATTGGTCAGGCCCACGACCACGGCGCCGGCGGCCCGCAGCCGGGCCACCGTCACATGATCGGCCTCGGCCGGCGTGTCCGGCGTCGCCGCCGAGCCCGCCCGGGTCGACTCGCCCCGCACGCCGAGGTTGTCCTTGACCGCCACCGGCACCCCGGCCAGCGGGAGTCCGTCCAGGTCGCCGCGGGCGGCCAGCGCGTCGGCCTCCGCCAGGGCCGCCCGGGCCCGCACCGTACGGAACGCTCCGATCCGGCCGTCCAGCCGCTCGATCCGCGCGAGATGCTCGGCCACCACCTCGCGCGGCGTGACCTCCTTCGCGCGTACGGCGGCGGCGATCTCGACGGCGGTCCGGCCGGCCCAGCTGGTCACAGGCAGCTCCCTCGGTGTGCGTGCACTACTGGCGAGTACGTAGGAGCACTCTGCCCCGCCGGGCGTCCCGCGTCGAGAGGCGGCCGCGACTCAGGGCCCCACCTGCCCCCTGAGCCACTCCTCCACCTCGCCGACATGCGCGGCCGCCGCCGCCCGGGCGGCCTCCGGGTCCCGGGCGGCCAGGGCGCGGTGGATCGCGGCGTGCTCGCGGCGGGTGTGGGCGAAGGCGCCCTCCTCCTGGTAGCCGCGCCACACACGGGCCCGGAAGGTGCGCGAGGAGAGACCCTCGAGGATCGCCGCCATCGTCTCGTTGCCGGCGGCCTCCGCGATCACCCGGTGGAACTCCAGGTCGTGCGCGAGGATCTCCTCCGGGTCGTCCGTCGCGTTCATCGCCGCCAGGTGCCCTTCCACGACGGCCAGCTGATCGGGGGTGATGCGGGCCGCCGCCAGTGCGGTGGCCGTCGACTCCAGGATCCGGCGCACCTGGAGCAGCTCGATCAGACGTGGGCCGCGTGACAGATCGGCGACCACCCCGAACGTCTCCAGCAGGTCCCCCGCCTTCAGCGCGGTGACGTAGATCCCGGAACCGTGCCGGGCCTCCAGCACCCCGAGGACCGTGAGCGCGCGGATCGCCTCGCGCATCGAACTGCGGGAGATGCCGAGCTGGGCCGCGAGATCACGCTCGGTGGGCAGCCGCTGTCCCGGCTCCAGCGTTCCGTCGGTGATCATCGTCTTGATCCGGTCGATGGCGCGCTGCGTCACCGTGCCCTTCGCAACGGCGCTCCCGATGCGCGGGGAGTCTTCCACGTGGCCCCTCCTGTCGGCGGTGCGCCGCGGGCCGGCCACCGATGTGGTCGGACCACCTGAGCGGCGAACCCGCCTGAAAGCTACCCGGGGGGTGTTGCGGAGCGGAAGTGGTCTGATAAATATGCGGCAGCGGACCCGGAACACGACAGCTCGCCGCGGTACACGTTCCCCGGCGGCGACTTCCGGGCCGCCGACCCCAAGATCCGGAAGGAGAAGGCGGCGTGAGCGACTTCGAAGGGCTGAGGGCCCTGGTGACGGGGGGTGCCTCGGGCATCGGCCGGGCGGCCGCGGAGCTTCTGGCCGAGCGCGGCGCCCGGGTCGCCGTCCTCGACCTGGACCCGTCGGGCGTGCAAGAGCCCCTTCTCGGCCACCGCGCCGACGTCACCGACGACACCTCCGTACGGGCCGCGGTCGAGGCCGCGGTCGCCCGCCTCGGCGGGCTGGACATCCTGGTCAACAACGCGGGTATCGGCGCCCAGGGAACCGTCGAGGACAACGACGACGCCGAATGGCACCGGGTCTTCGACGTCAACGTCGTCGGTATGGTCCGCACGGCCCGCGCCGCCCTGCCGCACCTGAGGCGTTCCTCGCACGCCGCGATCGTCAACACGTGCTCCATCGCCGCCTCGGCCGGCCTGCCGCAGCGCGCGCTCTACGGCGCCACCAAGGGCGCGGTGTACTCGCTGACCCTCGCCATGGCCGCCGACCATGTGCGTGAGGGCATCCGCGTCAACTGCGTCAACCCCGGTACCGCGGACACCCCATGGGTCGGCAAGCTGCTCGACGCGGCCGACGACCCGGCCGCCGAGCGCGCCGCCCTGGAGGCCCGCCAGCCCACCGGCCGGCTGGTCAGCGCCGCCGAGGTCGCCGGCGCCATCGCCTACCTGGCGAGCCCTCTGTCCGGCGCCACCACCGGTACCGCCCTCGCCGTCGACGGCGGGATGCAGGGCCTGCGGCTGCGTCCGGTGGGCCGGTGAACCGGCTCGGGCGCAGCGGTGTCCCGGTCAGCCCGCTCGCCTTCGGCGCCGCCGTCATCGGCAACCTCTTCACCGAGGTCGGCGAGGAGCAGGCGTACGAGACGGTGGCCGCCGCCTGGCAGCAGGGCATCCGCTACTTCGACACGGCCCCGCACTACGGCCTGGGCCTGTCCGAACGCCGCCTGGGCGCGGCTCTGCGCGAGCACCCCCGCCCGCAGTACACGATCTCCACCAAAGTGGGCCGCCGCCTGGAACGGACGGACCGGGGCGGCGACGACCTGGCCGACGGCTTCGCCGTCCCCGCCACACACCGCCGGGTCTGGGACT
Organism: Streptomyces sp. NPDC060000; assembly: GCF_042737375.1. Classification (NCBI taxonomy): domain Bacteria; kingdom Bacillati; phylum Actinomycetota; class Actinomycetes; order Kitasatosporales; family Streptomycetaceae; genus Streptomyces; species Streptomyces sp. NPDC060000. The sequence continues at coordinate 76,376 of NZ_JBHWUU010000023.1, read as the reverse complement.
TCAGCGCCGACGGCGTACGCCGCTCCCTGGAGGCCAGCCTGGAACGGCTCGGCCTGGACCGCGTGGACGTCGTCTACCTCCACGACCCCGACGACCACGCCGAACAGGCCTTTCGCGAGGGCTACCCGGCGCTGGAGAAGCTGCGCTCGGAAGGTGTCGTCGGCGCGATCGGTGCCGGAATGAACCAGGCGGAGATGCTCACGCGCTTCGTGCGGGACACGGACGTCGACGTGGTCCTGTGCGCGGGCCGGTACACGCTGCTCGACCAGGACGCCCGAGCCGAGCTGCTGCCCGCCGCGGTCGAGCGGGGTGTGTCGGTCGTCGTCGGGGGCGCCTTCAACTCCGGCCTGCTGGCCGACCCCCGGCCGGGCGCCACGTTCAACTACACGCAGGCTCCGGCCGAGTTGCTGGACCGCGCGCTGCGGATGAAGGAGATCGCCGACCGGCACGGCATCACCCTGCGGGCCGCCGCCCTGGCGTTCTGTGCCGCCCACCCCGCCGTCGCGAGTGTCCTGGTCGGCGCCCGCTCGGCGGCCGAGGTGCGGGACTGCGCCGAACAGTTCGCGACCCCCGTCCCCGCCGCCTTCTGGCAGGAGCTGGGGGACACGGGCCTGCTTGCCCCCGAGGAGCCGTCACCCGAGGAGCCGTCATGAGGGTCGCCCTGCACACCAGGGTCCGCGCGGAGCGCGTCGACGCGTACGAGGCCGCGCACCGGGAGGTGCCGGAGGAACTGACCGACGCCATCCGCGCCGCCGGCGCCGTCTCATGGACGATCTGGCGCAGCGGCACCGATCTGTTCCACCTGCTGGAGTGCGAGGACTACGCACGACTCCTCGCCGAGCTGGAGAAGCTCCCCGTCAACGTGGTGTGGCAGGCGCGGATGGCCGAGCTGCTCGACGTGGTGCACGACTACTCCGACGAGGGAGCCGGCGCCGGTCTGCCCGTCGTGTGGGAGCTGCCGTGACCGTCGACGCGCACCACCATGTGTGGGAGCTGTCGGTACGGGACCAGGACTGGATCGCCGAAGGCAGCCCGCTCCGGCGGGACTTCACCGTCGGTGACCTCGCACCGCAGGCCCGCGCGGCCGGGGTCGACCGTACGGTCCTCGTCCAGACGGTCACCGTGGCCGAGGAGACCCCCGAGTTCCTCGCCCTCGCGGCCGCGAGCGACCTGATCGCGGGGGTCGTCGGCTGGACCGACCTCACCCGCCCGGACGTCGCCGAGGAACTGGCCCGGCTGCGGGAGCTGCCCGGCGGCCGGTACCTCAAGGGCATCCGCCACCAGGTCCAGGGCGAGCCGGACCCGCGGTGGCTGCTGCGGGCGGACGTACGCCGGGGTCTCACAGCCGTCGCCGCCGCCGGCCTCGTCCACGACCTGGTGGTGCTGCCCCACCAGCTACCGGCCTGCGTCGAGGCGGCCGCCTCGCTGCCCGGGCTCACCTTCGTCCTGGACCACTCGGGCAAGCCGCCGATCGCCTCGGGCGCCCTGGAACCCTGGGCGTCCGACGTCCGGGCCCTCGCGGCGCTGCCCAACACGGTCTGCAAGCTCTCCGGCCTGGTCACCGAGGCCGCCCCCGGGTCCTGGGCCCCCGACGATCTGCGTCCGTACGCGGACACGGTGCTGGAGGCCTTCGGCCCGGCCCGGCTGATGTTCGGCTCGGACTGGCCGGTGTGCACACCCACCGCTTCCTACGGTGAAGTCCTCTACATCGCGCGGCAGTTGACCGAACCGAGTACCCATGAGCAGATCTTCGAGACCACCGCGGTCCGCATCTACGGCCTCTGAGCCGTCCCCGCCAGCCGCGTCGGCGGCAGGTACTCCCGTACGTAGGTCCGCCGCCAGTACGCGCCCGTCTCCCGCAGCTCCCGCCAGGTCGTGCATCGGTAGCGGAAGAGCCGGGCGCGGATGTGGCGCGGGGGCTCGTCGGACGGGAAAGGGGAGCGGCGCAGCAGCTTCAGCGTGGCCCGGTCGTTCTCCAGCAGCCGCTCCACGAGGGCGGTGAACCACGCCCCGGCGTACGCGGGGGAGAGGGCCGCGAACCACATCATCCAGTCCAGGCGGAGATGGTAGGGGGCGAACTGGCGCGGCCAGTGCCGGGGATCGCCCGGCTTGCCCCTGAACTCGTACTCCCGCCAGTCGGAGTCCTCGCGCGGTACCTCGTCGAGTGTGCCCTCGACCACCACCTCGTAGCGGATCCGGCTCACGCTGCCGAACGCGCCATAGGTGTTGACCAGGTGCAGCGGATCGAAGGAGCGGTTCATCACCTGGCGGCGGGAGAGCATGTTGACCACGGGGTGGTAGCTGAGGAGCAGCAGGAGCGCGGCCGCGGCCAGCACGACGACCTCGTACCAGCGCGGGGTGCCGGCGGCCGACCGGTGTCCGGAGGGCAGTTGGAGCGCGGGTACGGCCAGGACGATGGTGATCCAGTTCAGCCAGGCGAAGTTGCCCGACAGCACCAGCCACAGCTGGGTCAGGATCATCAGGGAGGCGGCGGCCGTCGCGATCGGCTGCGGGGCGAACAGCAGGAACGGCACGACGAGTTGGGTGAAGTGGTTGGCCGCCGCCTCGACGCGGTGCAGCGGTCTGGGCAGGTGGTGGAAGAACCAGCTCAGCGGGCCGGGCATCGGCTGTGTCTCGTGATGGTGGTAGAGACAGGTCAGCTTCCGCCAGCAGGCGTCGCCCCGCATCTTGATCAGACCGGCGCCGAACTCGACCCGGAACAGGATCCAGCGCATCAGGAGGACCACGAGGACCGGCGGGGCCACCTCGTCGTTGCCGAGGAACACGGCGAGGAAGCCCGTCTCCAGCAGCAGGGACTCCCAGCCGAAGCCGTACCAGGTCTGGCCCACGTTGACGATCGACAGGTACAGCGCCCAGGGCACCAGCCACAGCGACATCGCCGCCCAGAGGGGCAGCAGGCCGTCGAGACCGGCGATCAGCGCCACCGACACCGCGCAGCCCGTCCAGGCGCAGACCGCGAACAGACGGTCGGAGTAGCGCAGCTGGAACAGGCTCGGCGCCCGCCTGAAGGGCACCCGCTCGACGTAGCGGGGCACCGGCAGCATCCCCCGTTCGCCCAGCAGCGGCCGGAACTGGAGGGCCGCCGTCAGGAACGCGATCAGGTAGACCCCGGCCAGGGCCCGCTGGAAGACCAGTCGGCTCATCCAGTACTCGGGTGCGGTGAACCAGTCCACGGCCGTGCGCTCCTCTTCTCCGGTCCGCTCCGGTCTCGTCAGGTCGGGTCGGGCCTGACGGGCCAGGCCGGCCTGGTCACTGTGTGTGTGCGTCCCTTCCGGTTGCGTGACCCCGGCGGGTGACGCAGACAATAGTGGGCGAAACACTTCGGGGGGACGGGTCGAGACGATGCGGGAGAACGTGGTGCGACTACCCACTGCAACTCTCCTCACCGCCTGCGCGCTCTCGGCGGCGCTCCTCGTCGCCGGACGCGGCGGTGCGGGAGAGAGGATCACGATGCCGGGCACGGACACCGTCCTCCCGGCGGCCGAGGGCCGTGTCGTCTCCGGCGACCCCTTCGGCGACCGCTTCGCCGATCCCACGGCCGCCGACCAGGACGCAGGCTCCTTCACCGGGTCCTTCGCCGGCACCGGGTCCTTCGCCGGCACCGGCACCGGCACCGGGTCCTTCGCCGGCACCGGCACCGGCACCGGGTCCTTCGCCGGCACCGGCACCGGCACCGGCACCGGCACCGGCACCGGCATCGGAACCGAGCCGGGCACCGGCTCGGAGCCTGGCCTCGGAGCAGGCGATCCCGACTCCGGTGCGGAGGCGGGCCCGGGCGAGGGGCTCGGCTCCGAGCTCGCCCGCGGTGTCGCCCCCGACGCGATCGGCCCGGAGACCGTCCCGGAGGTGCCCGACCTGCCCGACGGCGGCGGGCTGATCCCCGACGGGCCCGACGAGTCCGACGCCCTGGATGCGTCCGACAGCATCTTCGGCAGCCCCGTCGACGTCCTCATGGGCTGACCGTGGCCCCGGGCCCGCCGCTCCCCGGTCGAAGAATCGGGCAAACCCTGGCAAGGTGGCCCCATGGTTGATCGGGGAGCGAGCGCCCTGTCACTCCCAAGCGACTGGCCCGCCCACCCGGATCCGATCCTGGTCCTCAACCGCATGGGCAGCTTCGACTGGGACCTGGACTCGGGGCAGTTCCACATGGACGCCCGGGCCCACGAGATCTTCGACCTGCGCCCCGACGAATACGACGGGGACCCCGTCACCCTCGCCGCCCGGGTCCCCCCGGCCGAGGGCATCCGGCTGGACGAGCTGGTCGCTCAGGCGATCAAGGACGGCAGCGAGAACTACGGCGCCTACTTCCGCCTGCGGCTGCGCGACGGCACCCTGCGCTGGACCCACACCCAGGGCTACATCCGGCGCGACGAGACCGGCCGCCCGCGCCGCATCGTGGGCATCGTGCGGGACGCGACCGACGAGCTCAGCGATCTTGCCGCCCGCCGCGACGAGGCCGACCTCGACGACGCGCGCCGCGAGCAGACCAACGTCGTCCAGCTCACCACGGCGGCCCTGGCACACGCCCGCACCGTGCGCGACGTCATCGACGTCGCCAAGGACACCCACGGCCTCACCCACCTCGGCGCGACCAGCCTGGTCATGGGGCTGGTCGAGGCCGGCCGCATCCGGCTGATCGCCGAGGGGCCGGAGGGCAGCTTCGTGCCCGGCACGCTGGTCACCCGCCTCGACGAGCCCTACCCGATGAGCGAGGTCGTGCGGACCCTGACTCCCCGCTTCATCGAGTCGCCGGAGGAGTTCGCCGACGACTACCCCGTGCTGTGGCCGCACCTCACCGATCTGAAGATCACCTCGGCGGCCTATCTGCCGCTCATCGTGCAGGCCCGCCCGATCGGCGCGATGGGCCTGCTCTACAGCGACCGCCGGGGCTTCACCCAGGAGGACCGCAACATCCTGGTCGCCCTGGGCAGCAGCATCGCGCAGAGCCTGCAACGGGCCATGTTCTACGAGCAGGAGAAGGACATCGCGCAGGGCCTCCAGCAGGCCATGCTGCCGCGCACCATCCCCAGCGTGCCCGGCGCCGACGTCGCCGTCCGCTACCGCGCCGCCACCATCGGCGGCTCCCTGGGCCGGGACATCGGCGGCGACTGGTACGACCTCATCCCGCTGCCCGGGGGTACCCCCTCCGGGGGAGGCCGGGTCGGCGCCGTCATCGGTGACGTCCAGGGCCACGACACGCACGCCGCCGCCGTCATGGGCCAGCTGCGCATCGTCCTGAGGGCCTACGCGGCCGAGGGCCACCCCCCGGCCACCGTGATGGCCCGCGCCTCCGTCTTCCTGCACGAACTCGACACGGACCGCTTCGCCACCTGCCTGTACGCGGAGGTCGACCTCTCCACCGGCGTCGTCCAGGTGGTCCGCGCCGGGCACATCGACCCGCTGCTGCGCGGCCTCGACGGGACCTGCCGACGCCTCCAGGTGCCCGGCGGACTGCCGCTCGGCCTGTCCGCCGAGTTCGGCAGCCTCGACTACCCGGTCGCCACCGTGGAGCTCGACCCCGGCCACACGCTGCTGCTGTGCACCGACGGCCTGGTCGAGCAGCCCGGCGCGGACCTCGACGACGGCATGCGGGCCCTGGCCGCGCTGATCGCCGCCGGCCCCGAGGACGTCCGTAAACTCGCCGACCAGCTCATCGAGGTAGCCGAGGAGCGCGCCGGGGACGACGACGTAGCCCTGCTCCTGCTGCGCCGGCGCGGCCCCGACGGCCCGCAGGCCGGGAGCCGGCTCCAGCAGCATGTGGCCCCCGGTGACCCCGAGGCCCTCAGCGAGGCCCGGCACATGATCCGCGCCGCCGTCCGCACCTGGGGCGCCCGGGACCGCTCCGACGAGATCGAACTTGTCGCCGACGAACTGATCACCAACGCGCTCATGCACACCGAGGGCGCCGCGATTGTCACCCTGCGGGTGCTCACCGGCACCGAACAGCGGCTGCGCGTCGAGGTGGAGGACTCCTCCAGCGCCCTCCCGCGCCGCCGCGAGGCGGGTGAGTCGGGGGTTTCCGGGCGGGGCCTGCTGCTGGTGGACCTGCTCGCCGACGAGTGGGGCGTGGAGGCGCGGGGCGGCGGCAAGTGCGTGTGGTGCGAGTTCGTGGTGCCGGAGCGGAGCTGAACACTGCGGTCCGCGATGGCACTCTGGACGTATGCCGGAGCTCCCCGAGGTCGAAGCGCTCAAGGACTTCCTGGCCGAACATCTCGTCGGCCACGAGATCGTCCGTGTACTGCCCGTCGCGATCAGCGTGCTGAAGACGTACGACCCGCCCGTCACCGCGTTGGAGGGCCGCGAGGTCACCGCCGTGCGCCGGTACGGCAAGTTCCTCGACCTGGCGACCGGTGACGGCCCGCACCTCGTCACCCACCTCGCCCGGGCGGGCTGGCTGCACTGGAAGGACCGGCTCCCGGACGGTCCGCCCCGCCCCGGCAAGGGACCCCTGGCGCTGCGGGTCGCCCTGGAGACGGGGGAGGGCTTCGATCTGACGGAGGCCGGCACCCAGAAGCGGCTCGCGGTGTACGTCGTCGACGACCCGCAGCAGGTCCCCGGCGTCGCCCGGCTCGGCCCCGACCCGCTCGCCGCCGGGTTCGACGAGGCCCGCTTCGCCGCGCTCCTCGCGGGTGAACGGCGGCGGCTGAAGGGCGCCCTGCGCGACCAGGGACTGATCGCGGGCGTCGGCAACGCGTACAGCGACGAGATCCTGCACGTGGCGAGGATGTCCCCGTTCAAGCTGGCGGCCTCGCTGACACCGGAGGAGACCCACACCCTCTACGAGGCCCTGCGCACGACGCTCACGGAGGCGGTGGAGCGCTCGCGGGGCCTGGCCGCGGGTCGCCTGAAGGCCGAGAAGAAGAGCGGCCTGCGAGTGCACGGCCGGACCGGCGAACCCTGCCCGGTCTGCGGCGACACCATCAGGGAGGTCTCCTTCAGCGACTCCTCGCTCCAGTACTGCGCCACCTGCCAGACGGGCGGCAAGCCCCTGGCAGACCGGAGGATGTCGCGGCTGCTGAAGTAGCCCGGCGGGGGTCGGAGCGGGTCCCGGCCGCCGAGCCAGTGGTTCCAGATACGGGCGGTGTGTCGCCGCCCGGGGCGCCCCGCCCCGCTCGGCCCGTGTCGGCACCGCGTCGACATCGAAGTGACCTGAACTCACTCCGTGCCGACGTCAGTGGGACTCGAGCGTCACCAGGTGCTCTCCGGCCGCCGTGCGCAGCTCGTAGCGGAGGATCTCGTCGGGGTGCCAGGCCGCGGCGCCCTGCACCGTGTTGGGGCGGGCGTCGTGCTCGGGGACCGTCCAGCTGGTGACCGTCTGCTCGGAGCCGTCGAGGCCGATGGCGATCAGGCGGCAGGAGCGGGGACCCGCCCCGTCCTTGACCTCCAGCTCCACATGGCTGCCCCAGGCCTCGTTCTCGGTGGTGACCTGCGCCCAGACCCCGGACTTCTCGTCCGTCGCGGTGACCCGTGCGGCAGTCTCGCCGCCGCTGCCGCCGCCCGCCATCATCGCGATCACGGGGCCGGCCAGGGCGACCACCACCGAGGCGGCCACGGCGTACAGCACCCGGCGGCGCACGGCCCGGTGCCGGGTCGCCACCTCGGCGAGCAGCCGGTCGAGCAGCTGCGGGCCGGGCCCGGCGAAGGGGTGCACGGCGCGCGGGGTGGCGCGCCGGTAGAGCATCATCTGCCGGGCGGTCGGGCCGAACTCGGTGACCTGCGCCGCACATTGAGGACACTCCATGAGGTGGTCCTCGAAGCGGAAGGCTTCCGCTTCGTCCAGCACGCCGAGCGCGTACGCGCCGACGTCGCGATGCCTTTCCAGGGACCTCATGCCGAAACCTCGTGCCGTTGAGTGCCAGTGGGGTTACTCCTTGCTCCCACCGGTACGCACCCGGCCGACGAATCACTCAAGCCGCGTACCGAATCGTGACCCAGATGTTCGGAGCGGTCCGGTCCGCGGATTGGTGTGATTCTAAAAAAGATGAATCGCCAGATGGCCGAGAGGCAGCCCCAGCTGCCAGGCGGGCGTCCAGACCTTGGGTCCGTCGTCCTCGCCGGCCACCGGCGCACCGCCGGGCACCGCGTTGAGATCGGGAGCGAGCAGCTCCGTCTCCTCCAGCCAGCGCCAGGCCGCGGCCGCCAGGTCGAGATCGGGAGCCGGTCCGTCCGACCGGGCGGCCTCGGCCCTCAGTTGAGACATACGTTCCGCGACCCAGTCCTGCCACGGCTGGTCGTACGCCGTGAGCGAAAGCCAGGTCTCCAGCTGAGTGACGACCCGGATGCCGGGCAGTTCGCCGTCGGTGTCGGACAGGAAGATGGTGAGCGCCAGGGCGTCGCGCCCGGCGCGGAACTCGAAGGACGTCGGCGGCATCAGATCGCCGGTCCGCAGCAGTTCGTCGGCGATGTACTCGGCGTACAACCAGGCCATGGGGACGGTGAGTTCACCGCCGCCGGTGCCGTCCGTGCTCTGGTGACCTCTGTGCAGCATCCCTTCCTGCCTTCCTCCGGTGCTTGCGCTCGCCCGTTGCCGGGACGCAGGGGACCCGGTCACCGGGCCCCGTCCGGAACACGGATAAGGACACCCGATTACCCCGAGGGGGTCCTCGGCAAGGCGCTTTACGGAGACTTGACCCAGGCGTGGGTTTCAGCGCAGGTCGGCCGCGTATCCCGGAAGCACCCGGCGCAGGGCGCGCAGCGCGTAGTACGCGCGGGACTTCACGGTACCGGGCGGAATTCCGAGGGCTGCGGCGGCCTCCGCCACACTGGCCCCCTGGAAATACACCAGCACCAGTACTTCACGGTGCTCCGGAGTGAGTGTCTTCACAGCCTCGCGCACATCGAGGGTGGCGGCCGCCCGCTCGGCGTGGTCGGCGCACACGGGCGCGTTCTCCAGTAAGGCGTCGCCGACCTCCGCCGGTCGCGCCTGCCGGGCCCGCCGCGCGTCGATCGCGAGCCGCCGCCCTACGGTGAGCAGCCAGGGCCGTACGGAGTCGAAGGTGTCGGCGCGCAGGGCCTCGGGATGCTGCCAGGCGCGTACCAGGGTCTCCTGGACGAGGTCCTCGGCGCGCTGGCGATCGCCGTCGGACAGCCTCAGCAGCAGCGCGAAGAGCGGTCGGCCGTGCTCGCGCTGGAGCACGGCGAGCTCGTGCTCGGCGGTCGTCGTCCTGGCGTGGAGGGTGGTTCCGGCGGTCATGGGCGTATGGCACCGCAGTGCGCCGGTTCGGGACAGGGCGCGCACACGGCTCTGCGACGGACGGTCGATCGCGTCGACGAACGGTCCGACGAACGGTCCCGGCTACGCCGATCGCGGGCATCCGCCTGGACGAAGGGAGCGCCGGGGCGGGCCGTCACCTCCCATGGACTAGTACTCATACATGCGCAAATATGACAATGCCTGGAAAATGGGGTGACCCGGTGATCGCACGCAGACACCAGGTGGCCCTGGCCCTGACGGCTCTCCTCGCCTCGGCCGCCGCCTGCCAGGCCCGCGACCCCGGGGCGGCCGAACCGCCCGGCCGTCCGGCGCCGCCCGCCGCCCGCGGCTTCACCCTCGTCGCCACCGGCGACATCCTCCCGCACACCGGCATCATCGACCGCGCCCGCTTCGACGCCGGGGGCACCGGCTACGACTTCCGCCCGATGTTCGCCGGCGCCGAACCCGTCGTCGCCCGCGCCGATCTGGCGCTGTGCCACATGGGGACCGTGTACGGCGCGAACGGCGCCTACACCGGCTACCCGTCCTTCACCTCCCCGCCGGAGATCGCCGATGCCCTTGCCGCCACCGGCTACGACGGCTGCGCCACGGCCTCCGACCACAGCCTCGACGACGGCGCCGCCGGCGTACAGCGCACCCTCGACGCGCTCGACGGCGCCGGCGTACGGCACGCGGGCACCGCGCGCACCGAGGCCGAGGGCAACTCGGTCACGCTCCTGCGCGCGGGCCCGGCGAAGGTCGCCCACCTCGCCTACACCTACGGCACCAACGGCCACCCGCTCCCGCAGGGGCAGCCCTGGACCGTCAACCTCCTCGACGGGAACCGGATCGTCGCCGACGCCAAGGCCGCCCGGAAGGCGGGCGCCGACGTGGTCGTCGTCTCCGTGCACTGGGGCACCGAATGGCAGGACGCGCCGGACGACAGGCAGCTCACCCTCGCCCGCACCCTCACCGCCTCCCGCACGGACGGCCGCCCCGACATCGACCTGATCCTCGGTACGCACGCCCACGTCCCCCAGGCCTACGAGAAGGTCAACGGCACCTGGGTCGTCTTCGGGCTGGGCGACCAGATCGCGGGCGAGATGTCCGGCAACCAGGGTGTCCGGGACGCGCGCGGCAACCAGTCCACCGTCGCCCGCTTCACCTTCGCCCCGCCCGCCCGGCCCGGTGGCCGCTGGGAAGTGCGCAGGGCCGAGTTCGTGCCTCAGATGTTCGACATCGACGCGGGCCGGCTGGTCGACCTCGACGAGGCCATCGCCCAGGGCGCCGGCGTCGCGGGGGTACGCGACCGCATCCGGCAGGTCGTCCTCAGCCGGGGCGCCGCCAAGAACGGGCTGGTGATGGGCCGGTGAGCCCGGTGACAGGAGCCCGTGGGCCGGCCGAGGGCCACGCGGCACCGTGCCCGCGGGCCACGGCGCGGTGGCCGGGACTGCGGCACGGTGGCCGCGGCTGCGGCACGGCCGGGGCTACGGCACCACCGTCACCGGCCAGCGCCCCGCCTTCACCAGCCGCACCGCGACGGATCCCACGATCCGGTGGCCGGCCTGTTCGGAGGCGCCCACCACCACCGCGTCCGCCGTCAACTGCTCCGCCGCCTTCACGAGGCCGCTGTAGGGGTCGCCGCGGAAGGTGTGGAACTCCCAGCGCACGTCGAATATCCCCCGGGTCCGCTCGGCGGCCTCCCGGATCTGCGCGACCAGACCCTCGGCGATCTCGTCGGTCGTCTCCGCGACCGGCACCCCCAGCGCCGCGCCCGCCGCCAGCACCGGCTGCACGTACACCACGGCGAGCAACGCGTGCTGGCGCCGGGCCAGGCCGCCGGCGTAGGCCGCGGCCCGCAGCGACGGGTCGGAGCCGTCCACGCCGACGAGAATGACCTTCGGCCCGTCCGTGCCCCGCTCGAACTGGTGCGCTGGCTGCTGCGAGTGCTGTTCCGTCACGGCCCAGAGGCTATCGGAAGCCGCAGGTCCGCCCGGTGCGCGGGCCGCTCGACGAGCGGGGCGGCCCCGGGGTTCCTACAGTCGGAACATGAGTGCCACCGTGGAGACCGCCACGGCCGAAGCCGGCCGGGGCCCGGCACGGCGGCCCGCCGGCCGCCTCCTCGGCCGGGTGCCCGAAGGCTTCGCGGCCTTCTTCGGCTCCCTCGGCCTGCTCTGCGTCCTGCTGGCACTGGTCCCGCCGCTGCGCCGTCTGCTGCGCCCGGTCGTCCGCTTCCTGGACCTGCTGATCGTCCCCGTCAGTGCCAACCTGGCCTACGCCGTCTTCCTCTTCCTGCTGGCCGCCGCCACCGCCGCCCGCAAGAAGGTCGCCTGGTGGCTGGTCGTCGTCTACCTCGGCCTGCTCGTCCTCACCGATGTCCTCGGCGTGGCCGTCGGCCTGTACGCGGAGTCCGTCCCGTCCCTGGTGGTGTGCGCGCTCGCGCTCCTCCTCCTCGTCGTCGCCCGCGGGGAGTTCTACGCGGCCTCCCGCCGCGCGGCGGTCCGGCGGGCGCTCGCCGTACTCCTCGTCGGGCTGGTCCTGGCGATCCTCGCGGGCTGGGGCCTGGTGGAACTGTTCCCGGGCACCCTGCCGCAGAGCCAGCGCCTCGGATGGGCCGCCAACCGGGTCCTGGGCGGCCTGGTCTCCGCCCGCTCCTTCGACGGCCGCCCACCCCGCCCCCTCTTCTTCCTGCTCGGCCTCTTCGGCGCCCTCGCCCTGCTCAACGCCGCCGCCACCCTCTTCCGCTCCCAGCGGATGGAAGCGGCCCTGCACGGCGACGAGGAACCCCGCATCCGGGCCCTGCTCAAGGCCTATGGCGACCAGGACTCCCTCGGGTACTTCGCCACCCGGCGCGACAAGGCCGTCGTCTTCTCACCCAGCGGCAAGGCCGCCGTCACCTACCGCGTCGAGACCGGTGTCTGCCTGGCCAGCGGGGACCCCGTCGGCGACCGGGAGGCCTGGCCGCACGCCATCGCCGCCTGGCTGGACGCGGCCCGCCGCCATGCCTGGTCGCCCGCGGTCATGGGCGCCTCCGAGGACGGCGCGAAGGCCTTCGCCCGCGCCGGACTCGGCGCCCTGCAACTCGGTGACGAGGCGATCCTGCCGGTCGCCTCCTTCGACCTCGGCGGGCGCGAGATGCGGGTCACCCGGCAGGCGGTGAACCGGGTGCGCCGCACCGGGGCCTCCTGCCGGGTCCGCCGCCACCGCACCCTCACCGACCAGGAGATGGAGGAGTTGGTCGGCCGCGCGGACGCCTGGCGCGACACCGAGACCGAACGCGGCTTCTCCATGGCCCTGGACCGCCTCGGCGACCCCGCCGACGGCGACTGCCTCCTCGTGGAGGCACTGGACGGCGACGGCCGGCTCCTCGCCCTGCTCTCCTTCGTCCCCTGGGGCCGGGACGGCATCTCCCTCGACCTCATGCGCCGCGACCGCTCCGCCCCCAACGGTGTCATGGAGTTCATGGTCGCCGACCTGTGCGCGGCCGCCCCGAAACTCGGCGTGCGCAGGATCTCGCTCAACTTCGCCGTCTTCCGCTCGGCCTTCGAGGAGGGCGCCCGCATCGGCGCGGGACCGGTCCTGCGGCTGTGGCGCCGACTGCTGCTCTTCTTCTCCAAGTGGTGGCAACTGGAGGCCCTCTACCGCTCCAACGCCAAGTACCACCCCGAGTGGTACCCGCGCTTCCTCTGCTACGCCGACGCCGGCTCCCTCGCCCGGGTGGGCCTCGCCTCCGGCATCGCCGAGGGCTTCGTCTCCGTACCCTCGCTGCGCAAGCTCTGGGGCAAGCGGAACGCGAAGGGCGGGCCCCGTCCCGCCACCACCGAGGGCCTGCCGCCGCTGACGGCGCTCGGCCTCGACGGAGGGGACGAGGCCGGGGGCACCGGTCCGGACGCGGGTCTGCCCGAGCAGGTCCGCGTCCGGCACCACAAGCTCGCCCGGCTGCGCGCCGAGGGCACCGACCCCTACCCGGTCGGCGTCCCGCCCCGCACCCGCACCCTCGCCGAGATCCGCCCGGGAGAGACGGTCACCGTCGCCGGCCGGATCATGCGGGTACGCGACTTCGGCGGCATCGTCTTCGTGACCCTGCGCGACTGGTCCGGCGACCACCAACTCGCCCTCACCCGGCACACCCTCGGCTCCTTCAGGACCGCCACCGACCTCGGCGACCACCTCGCCGTCACCGGTACGGCGGGGACGAGCGACAAGGGCGAACCCACCGTCTTCGTCACCTCCTGGCAGCTCACCGCCAAGTGTCTGCGGCCTCTGCCCGACAAGCGCCGCGGCCTCACCGACCCCGAGGCCAAGGTCCGCATGCGCTATCTCGACCTGGTCGCGAGCCCCGCCGCCCGCGACGTCGTCCGCGCCCGCTCGCACGCCGTGCAGGCGCTGCGCCAGGGCCTGCTGCAGCGCGGCTACCTCGAGGTCGAGACCCCGATGCTGCAACAGATCCACGGCGGCGCCAACGCCCGGCCCTTCACCACCCACATCAACGCCTACGACCTCGACCTCTATCTGCGCATCGCCCCCGAGCTGTACCTCAAGCGGCTCTGCGTCGGCGGTCTGGAGAAGGTCTTCGAGATGGGCCGCACCTTCCGCAACGAGGGCGTCTCCTACAAGCACAATCCCGAGTTCACGATGCTGGAGGCCTACCAGGCGTACGCCGACTACGACGTGATGCTCGACCTGGCCCGCGAGCTGATCCAGGGAGCGGCCACGGCCGCCTTCGGCTCGCCGGTCGCCCGCAAGGACGGACAGGAGTACGACATCTCGGGGGAGTGGCCGGTCCGGACGGTCCACGGCGCGATCTCCGAGGCGCTCGGCGAGGAGATCGACGCCGACACCCACCTGGCGGTTCTGCAGCGGCACTGCGACCGCGCCGGAGTTCCGTACACACCGGACGACGGCCGGGGCGACGTCGTCCTGGAGATGTACGAGCGACTGGTCGAGGAGCGAACCCAACTCCCCACCTTCTACAAGGACTTTCCCACCGACGTCTCCCCGCTCACCCGGCAGCACCGCACCGACCCGCGCCTCGCCGAACGCTGGGACCTGGTCGCCTTCGGTACCGAACTAGGCACCGCGTACTCCGAGTTGACCGATCCGGTCGAGCAACGCCGAAGGCTCACCGAGCAGTCACTGCTCGCCGCCGGCGGGGACCCCGAGGCGATGGAACTCGACGAGGACTTCCTCGACGCGCTCGAGTACGCGATGCCGCCCACCGGCGGCCTCGGCATCGGTGTCGACCGCCTGGTCATGTTCCTCACCGGCCTCACGATCCGCGAGACCCTGCCGTTCCCGCTGGTGCGGCACCGCTGACACCGGCTCGCGCCGACCGGGTGACGCACCGTCACCGGGGACGGGCCTCTTCGACCACTCGGCCCGACGCGACTGCGCCGGGAGGGTGGAATCATGCCGCCGGTCCGGTGCCGATGTGGTGGGTCGGGGGTCGGCCGGGCGACTGATGACTGCATGAAGAACGATCAGTTGTTCACGCGGCGCCGGGTGTTGCTCGCAGGCGTCGGCGCCGCGGCCGTAGGAGCGGTCGGCACGGCCGGAGTGTTCCTGTGGGGCGAGGACGGGAAGCCCGTCAGGGCGGCCGCCCCCGCCGCGGGCGCCCCGGCGCAGAGCCTGCCGCTGAAGCCCTCCGCCTACCGCCTCCAGCCGCTGACCGGCTACGGACCCCCGCGCACCGCCCCCGGCCGCACCCCGGTGCGCCACGAACCGTTGCTGAGGATGACCGGCCGCGGCCGCACCATGGTGCTGACCTTCGACGACGGACCCGACCCCCGCTACACCCCCGGCATCCTCGACACGCTGGCCCACTACGACGTGCGCGCGATGTTCTTCGTGTGCGGGGAGATGGCCGTCGACAACCAGGAACTGCTGGGGCGGATGGCCGACGAGGGCCACATCGTCGGCAACCACACCTGGTCCCACCCCTTGCTGACCCGCCTCACCCGCCGCCAGATCCACTCCGAGATGTCCCGCACCAGCGATGTCATCGAGGAGGGCTACGGGGAGCGGCCCCGCTGGTTCCGGGCCCCGTACGGCGCCTGGAACCGCGCCGCCTTCCAGTTCGGCGCCGAACTGGGCATGGAGCCGCTCGCCTGGACGGTCGACACCCTCGACTGGACGACCCCCGGCACCGGCACCATCGTCGACCGGGTCGAGAAGGGCGCCGCCCCCGGTGTCGTGGTGCTCTCGCACGACGCCGGGGGCGACCGCTCGCAGAGTGTGCGGGCCCTGCGCGGATATCTGCCACAGCTCCTGGACTCCGGCTATCACATCACCGTCCCGCACCGGCGGTACGCCTGACGCCAGGCCTCCCGCCCGCCCGGCCGGGAACCGCTCAGCGGACCTCGGCCAGGCGGGCGAAGGCGACGACGTTCCCGTCGTATCCGTTCGCCTTCGAGAAACCGCCGCCGCAGGTGATGACCCGCAGTTCGGGGGCTCCCTTGGAGGCGTATACACGGTCGCCGGGGAAGTTGTTCTTCTCGAAGACCTCGATGCCGTAGATCTCGAAGACCGCGGTCTTTCCGTCCGCCCGCGCCACCTCGACGCGGTTCCCCTTCTTCAGGGCCCCGAGGCCGTAGAAGACGGCGGGGCCCAGTCTGTTGTCGACATGGCCGACGACGACCGCGGTTCCCTTTTCGCCGGGCGAGACGCCTCCGGTGAACCAGCCGGCCAGGTTCGGGTCCTCCGGCGGCGGGGCGCCGACCCAGCCGTCCGTGTCCAGACCGACCGACATGACCGGCGCGTCCACCCGGATCGACGGGATCCGTACCCGGTTCGGCACGGCGAACGCCAGTGGCGCCGGGGTCCGGCCGAGGGCCCCGGCGGCGCTGCGAGCGTCCGCGGCCGCCGCCGAGGCGGGCTGCGGCGGGCCGATGTCGAACTCTCCCGATCCGTTCCGGATGAGCGCGAGACCGGTGAGCAGGACAAGCGCTATCACGCCCCAGGGGGCGCGCTTCCTCCGCCGCTCCTCGTCTTCCGCCGCCTCGGACAGCTCGTACGCAGACATTCGCCATCCCCTCTCGACGCGGCCGTCACCACGTCCCTTCGCGCATACGAGAACGCTAAGTCCCCGGGCCGGAACCGGCGACGGGGCAGCGGCGAACGGGTGGCCCCGGTGTCTTTCGGTGCGCCATCCGAGTTGCCGACCGCAGTTTTTTTCTGACGGTCCGTGACCTGCGGCTATATCCGATTGTGTGCATTTCGCTCGGCGTGTCCTCTCACCAGGACGGACCATTCCCGAAATGCGGGCGCGTGCACGGCATCTGAGGGTCGGTCCGGGAGGCGCTTTCTCGCCGACATGCCGGGGACGGGCCCCGGGGCGCCTTCCGCGGAGGATCACATGCGTACCACTCGTGTTCTGGCGGCCACGGCGGTCTCGGCCGCCGCGGCCGCCGCCATCGGCCTCGCCGCCCCTGCCGCCGTCGCTCGCGACGGCATGGGCGCCAATCCGAGCAACATCGTCGCCCTGCCCGCCGTCATCGCCCGGGGCGGCCAGATGACTGTCACCGTCGACGGCTGCCCCGGCGGGGGCACCATGACCTCGGCGGCGTTCCCGCAGGCCAACCTGACGCCCATCAACGGCGCCAACCAGACGGCCAAGGGCACGGCGATCATCAACGACAACGCCCGGCCCGGCGCGTACGACATCACCGTCAACTGCTCCGGCCGGACCCTGACCCGCCCGGCCGCCTTCACCGTCATCGGCGGTGTCCGCGGCGGTCTCGGCGGCAGCAGCACCACGGGCGCCACCCCGACCGACATGGCCATCGGGGGCGGGCTCGTCGCCGCTGCCGTGGTCGGCGGCGGTCTGTTCTGGATGCGGCGCCGCGCCGAGCGCCGCATCTGAGGCGGCCCCGGGAGACCGCACGTCCCACCCACGGCACAGGCCTTCGCCCCGGTCCCGTCCGGGATCCGGGGCGAAGGCCCGTGCGCGGCGTGGCCGTCGGCGATGTGCCGTCAGCCGCCGTCCTCACCGTCGCGGCGCCGCGAGAAGCAGTACGCGGCACCGACCGAACCCGCGATGAGCGCGGCGCCCAGTCCGATCTCCTCGAGGTCGAACCCGTCGGCGGTGCCGCCCTCACCGGCGTGCACGCCCCGCGGGACCGGGTAGGGCACCGGTGTGGGATCGAACGGACGGCCGCCGACGATCGTCAGTTCCTTGACTGCGCTGATCCCGCCGCAGTCGAACGTCACGCGGTACGACGCGCCCGCTCTGGCGTCCCGGTCGACCACGGCCACCGCCGACGAGGACCCTCTCGGGATGACGACCGTGTTGAACACCCCCGAGTGGACCGTCACGGAGCTTCGGCAGCCACTGGTGCCGCGGTCCACCTGGAGGATCACCTGGCCGCCCGCCGCGATCGTGGAGGGCAGCACGCTGTAGCCGTTGGACATGACGTAGTGGTTGTCGTCGTCGCCCGCGGCAGCGGCCGGTGCGGAGAAGGTCAGGGCGGTGACGCCCAGCAGTGCGGCCGAAGCGACGCGTATCGCGCGCATGGTGGATCCTCCGGTCCCCGAGGAGCAGCCGCGGACCATTTCCGCTTGCGCCGTAAATGCACCTCGATGACCGAAACGCTAGGAACTTGTGTGCGCTCCCGCGATCGCAGTCGCGCGAATGGGGCAACCATGTGGGCCGCCCAGGGGACACCGTTCCCGCAACCGGGGGACGGCGGCGGCGTGGCGGCCGCCCCCGTCACGGGAACGTGAGGTGAGCGGATGTCAGCCCTTGAGGCCCGGGAACAGATGGAGGAACGGTTCCGCCGACGCGGTGACGCCCCGGCTGTAGGGCGCGTCGAAGTCCCAGATGAGGAAGAGCAGAAACGCGATCAGCGCGGAGAACAGCCCGGCCAGGACCAGTTCGCGGGGCGTACGCCGGATCTGCAGCGCGAAGACCATGCCGATGGTGATGGCGGCCCCGGCCAGCAGCCCGAACCACACCACGCCGGGCATGGTCGCCCCCGTCGACTCGGAGCGGGCGTTGCGTGCCTGGTCCGCGGCGGCCATCTGGTCGAGCAGCGGCTGATAGGCCTGCGCCTGGAAGTCGGACGCCGGCTGGTAGTCGGTGACGTCCACCCGGACGCGCTGGAGGAGTGCGTCGCCCCGCTTCGTCACCCCGCGGCCGTCGGCCATCGACTTCCACTCGGTGGTGACGACCTGTCCGACATAGGCGTTGACATCCTCCCGAATGCGGTCACGCACGTCGGGCGGGTAGACCCGTACCCGCTCCGAGATCTCGTGGAGCGCCTGCGCCTCCGCCTGGACGTGGTCCTGGGCGACGCTGCGCGCCTCCCAGACACCGGCGATGGCCAGGCCCAGGACGATGGCGTACACCACGCCGATCCACATCGTCATGTACTCGATGACGTCCGGGGTCTCGGAGGGGTCCTCGTCCTCGGGCGCCCTGCGGTGCCGTAGGAGGGTGATGACGACCACCACCGCGCAGGCGGCGAGCATCGCGAGGGTGAGAACAAGCCATTCCGGCAAGGGATGCCTCCAGGGTCGGCACTAGCGCGGTCGCAGCGCGGCGACGGCGATCACCGCGGGCACGGTGATGAGCAGGACGTAGATGACCGGCGACTGGCCATGGCGGACGGTCCGCTGATGCGGAGAGGGGTGGTACGCCGGGTAGTGCACCGGGATCGCCGACGGGCGTGGCGTGGGCCTGGGGGTCGGCGCGGGTGCGGGAACCGGGGCGGGCCTGGGGGCCGGCCGGGGGAGCGGCGCCGCGGGGCGGGGCGGTGCGGGCGCCGGCGGCTTCGGGCGTGGTTCCGGCGCCGGCGGCCGGGCAGCGGGGGCCGGTTTCGGTGGAGGAGCCGGTTTCGGGGGCGGCGTGGGTTTCGGGGGCGGGGCCGGGGTGGGTGTGGGGCTCGGCTTCGGTTCGGGCGGCGGTTTCGGCTTCGGCGGGGTCGGGGTGGGTGTGGGGGTCGGGGTGGGCGTCGGCGTCGGCGTCGGTTCCTGGCACACCGGGGGAGTCGGCCACGAGTGACTCCCCGCGACCGCCACCGCCTCGGTGCCGTCAGGACCGGTGGAGGCGTACGCGCACGCGTCGGCCGCGGCCACCCCGGCCGGGGCGGCCGCGAGGATCCAGGCCACGGTCACCAGAGCCAACACCCTGGTGGCGAGGGCGGATCGGGTCGGTTCGGGTCCATGCACGACGGAGATCATGCGGCTTCTCGTACCGGCCCACGCCCATGCCCGGTGGGGATTGCCCCGAACGGGGGAAGTTCTCGTCCGCGGGTTTGCCGGGCGTGCGTTCGCGCGTCCGGCGCGTCGTGCGCGTGTGCGATCCGCAGGCCTGTCCCGGGCGCCGTCACAGGTCGCGGAAAGATTTTTGTGCCGGGTTTGAACACAACGACCGTCACCATGCGTACTCAATGTCGTGCGGCGGCGCAGCAGGGCGCTGCAACACCCTTGTGACGATCGGGGAGTTGTTGACGATGAAGACCACCTGGCGGAGCGCCTCACTCGCGGCTAGTGCTGTGGCCGTTCTGGCGCTGACGACGGCGTGCGGTTCTGAGAGCGGCACGTCGGCGTCGAGCCAGAACGTCGGGGCCACGGCCCCGGCCGGTGGCATCGCGGGCGTCGGCAGCGGTTACGGCAGTGTCGGCGCCGGTGCGAGCGCCAGCGCCACCGGCGGCACCGGCACCGGTACCGGTGCCCAGGCCACGGGCGCCGGCGAGCTGGCCATATCCGCGAACGGCCAGCTCGGCAAGATCCTTACCGACAGCGCCGGCAAGACCCTCTACCGCTTCGACGCGGACACCGCGGAACCCCCGAAGTCGAATTGCGACGGCGACTGCGCGACCACCTGGCCGCCGGTCTCCGCCGATGACATCTCCGCCGGTGACGGCATCGACAAGTCGCTGCTGGGCGAGGTCACCCGCACCGACGGCAGCAAGCAGCTCACCGTCGGCGGCTGGCCCGCCTACTACTACGCGAAGGACGCCAAGGCCGGTGACACCACCGGCCAGGGCGTGGGCAACAAGTGGTTCGCGCTGGCCCCCGACGGCAAGAAGGCCAAGTCGGCCTCCGGGTCGGGCTCCGCGTCGGAGGCCTCGCTGCCCGGGCTGTCCGTCCGCAAGGACGCCAACCTCGGTGAGATCGTCGTCGACAAGAACGGCATGACGGTCTACCGCTTCCTGAAGGACAAGGCCTGGCCCGAGCCGGTCTCGAACTGCAACGGAGCCTGCCTGGAGAAGTGGCCTGCCGTCGCGCCCGTCGAGTTCAACGAGACCGAGGGCATCCAGAAGAAGGGCTACATGAACTTCACCCGGGGCGACGGCACCAAGCAGCAGACGATCAACTGCTCGCCGATCTACACCTTCTCCGGTGACAAGGCGCCCGGTGACATCAACGGCCAGGGCGTCGGCGGCACCTGGTACGCCGTCGCGCCGAACGGAAAGCTGGTCGGAGCGCCGGCGCAGTAGGGATCACCTCCCCAGGGCTGATTCCCCGCAGCTGCCACATCGCGCACGACCTTGGTCCGCCCCCTCCGCGCCGCACGGAGGGGGCGGACCGTTGTGCTTGTCCGGCGTGCTTGTCCCGCCGCCGCATCCTGTGCGTAGACTTTCGCCGCCCCGAAGGCCGCTGCGGAGACTCTCCGGAACGGCCCGGGTACCTTGAGTAGCCCCTGGGGGGACGTCGATTCGGCACGTGCCGCAGGCAGTGACCGGGAACGGACGGTCAATTTCCGTTTCCACTCGCCCCTTTGGCGGGCGATCAGTAGCCTCAGCTCGAACACCGGATCGCCTACGCCTTGGAGAGAGAGATGGAGCGACCCGCTTGGGCCCCTCGGAGCATCGACATCTCGGTGCCCAGCGTCTCGCGGATCTACGACCACTACCTGGGCGGATCACACAACTTCGAGGTCGACCGGGAAGCAGCCCGCAAGGCAATGGAGTTCATGCCGGGACTTCCGAAGATCAGCCAGGCGAACCGGGCGTTCATGCGCCGCGCCGTGCGGTACGCGGTCGGCGAGGGCGTCACCCAGTTCCTCGACATCGGTTCCGGGATCCCCACCTTCGGCAATGTGCACGAGGTCGCCCAGACGGTCAGCCCCGGGGCGCGAGTGATCTACGTCGATCACGACCCGGTGGCCGTCGCGCACAGCGAGGCGGTGCTGGCGGGCAACGCCGACGCCGACGTCGTGGCCGCCGACCTGCGTAAACCCCAGCAGATCCTGCACAGCCCGCAGGTGGGGCGACTGATCGACCTGGACCGGCCGGTGGCGCTGCTGCTCGTCGCCGTACTGCACTTCGTGGAGGACGCGGACGACCCGTACGCGGCGGTGGCCGAACTCGGTGCCGCGCTAGCGCCGGGCAGTCTGCTCGTGCTCACGCATGCCTCGTACGAGGGAATCCCGCTGCCACCGGAGCGGGCCGAGCGCGCGGTGGACGTGTACAAGGACATTCGCAACCCGCTCGTCATGCGCTCGCGTGACGAGATCGGGCGGTTCTTCGAGGGGTACGACATGGTGGAACCCGGACTGGTGCCGATGCCGCACTGGCGGCCGGACACGGCGCCGGAGGACGAGGACCCCTGGGCCCTCTCCGGTTTCGCCGGCGTGGGGCGTACGGCGTGACCGCGGAGCCGGACGGGCCGGAGGACAGACTGCGGCGGTTCGCGACGATCTGGAGCCGGGCCGTGTACCCGGTGACCTCGACGTCGCTGACCAGGCCCGAACTGGAGGAGCAACTCCTGCCACTGGCGCGGCGGTTGCGTGGGGCGCTGCTGGAGCGGGCCCTGGACGCCGACACCGGCAGGGCGGTCGGCGCCGCCCTCGTCGACGCGCACTGCACCGACCCCGAGGCGCTCGGCCGGACGTTGGACTGCGTCGACGCCTACCTGGTGCTCTACTGCGGTGAGGACGGGCCCCAGGAGGACCTGCGCACCCGCGCCTCACGGCTCCAGCACGCCATGGCCGCCGGGTACGCACAGGCGCTGCGCGAACGCACCCTCGCCGAACAGGAGGCCATCGCCCAGGCCGCGCTGCGGGCCCAGGGCGTGGTCGCGCAGGCGCTGCACGCGAGCGAGGCCCGCTTCCGCGCGGTCTTCGAGGGCGCCGCGATAGGAATCGGCATCGCCGACCTGGACGGCAACGTCCTCCAGGTCAACGGGGCGTTGCTGCGCATGTTCGGCGGCTCCGAGCAGAACCTGCGAGGCCGCAGGGTCCAGGACCTGACCCATCCCGAGGACGCGCCCCAGACCTGGAAGCTCTACGACGAGCTCGTCCGCGGCGAACGCGAGCACTACCACACGGAGAAGGCGTTCAGCCGCCCCGACGGAACGGCCCTGTGGACCAACCTGACGGTCTCCCTGCTGCGGGACGCCGACGGCAACCCGCAGTACCAGCTGGCCCTGATGGAGGACACCACCGAGCGCCGGCTGCTCAACCTGCGGCTGCGCTACGAGGCCACCCACGACGCGCTCACCGGTCTGCCCAACCGCACCCTGTTCTTCGAACGCCTGGAGAAGGCGCTCGGCGCCGGCGAAGGCCAGCGCTTCGGTCTGTGCTACCTCGACCTGGACGGCTTCAAGACCATCAACGACAGCCTCGGGCACGCCGCCGGCGACCGGCTGCTCGTCGAGGTCGCCGACCGGCTGCAGTCCTGCGCGACGGCGCCCGGCGAGATGGTCGCGCGTCTGGGCGGCGACGAGTTCGTGGCGCTGACCACCGGTCCCGACACCCGCCACGAGGTCGACGAACTCGCCGCGCGCATCATGAACGCCCTGCTCGCGCCGGTCAGCATCGACGGCCGCGACCTGACCGTGCGCGGCAGCATCGGCATCGTCGAGGGGCCGGCCGGGGAGCGCAGCGCGGCGGAGGTGCTGCGCAGCGCCGACATCACCATGTACCGGGCCAAGTCGGCGGGCGGCAACCGCTTCGAGCTCGCCGACCCGGAGGCCGACGCCCGTGCGATCACCCGGCACGGCCTGACCACAGCGCTTCCGGCGGCCCTGGACCGCGGCGAGTTCTTCATCGAGTACCAGCCGCTCGTCCACCTCGGCGACGGCAGTGTGCGCGGCGCGGAGGCGTTGGTGCGCTGGCTGCACCCGCAGCACGGGGTGCTCGGCCCCGACCGGTTCATCCCGCTCGCCGAGCACACCGGGCTGATCGTGCCGCTGGGGCGCTGGGTCCTGGAGGAGTCGGTCCGCCAGGCCGGGGAGTGGCGGGACCGCAACGGGGGCACCGACCCGCTCCGCATCAACGTCAACCTCTCCCCCTGCCAGCTCACCCATCCCGGTCTGGTGCAGGACACCGTCGACATCCTCGAGCGCGCGGGCGTCGCACCGCAGGCCCTGTGCCTGGAGGTGACGGAGTCGGCGTTGATCGGCGCCGACGACGATCTGCTCAAGCCGCTGCGGCGGCTCGCCGAGATGGGCGTCGACATCGCCCTGGACGACTTCGGCACCGGCTACTCCAACCTGGCCAATCTGCGCCGGCTCCCGGTGAGCGTGCTCAAGCTGGACCGCTCCTTCACCCAGGGCATGCAGCAGTTCCCGGCGGACCCCGTCGACCTCAAGATCGTCGAGGGGATCGTCTCGCTCGCGCACAGCCTGAACCTCGCGGTCACGGTGGAGGGCGTGGAGACCGGCGCGCAGGCGGAGCAGCTGCGGATACTGGGCTGCGACACGGCCCAGGGCTGGTACTACGCCCGCCCTGGCCCGCCGGACAGGCTGCACCAGCTCGCCCTGGTGGATGCGACGGGGTGAGCGGACAACCCGGTTGCGGGGGCGCGGGGGGCACCCACGAAGACGGGCGGGCGACCCACGGGAACGACGACTCGAACTGCGGCGTGAACTGCGGCGTGAACGACGACGCGAACGGCACGGCCGAGGCGATCGCCGGCGAGCTCGCCCTCATGGACCCCGCCGTGCGCGCCTCCCGCGCCCTCTTCGAGCGGCTGCTCGACCCCGAGTTCGTCGAGGTCGGCTCCTCGGGCCGCCGTTACACGTACGAGGACATGGTGGCCTGGCTGCCCGGCCGTCCCGGGGCCGCCCGGGACGGACCCCGCTACGAGCCGTCGGCGATCACGGGCGTCGTCCTGGCCCCCGGCCTGGTGCACCTCACGTTCGAGACGGACTTCGACGGCCGGCGCACCCGCCGCAGCTCGCTGTGGCGCAAGTGCGGCGAGGAGACCGGTTGGCGGATGTACTACCACCAGGGGACACCGGTGCCGCCGGAGGCCGAGTAGCCGTCAGCCGGCCTTCCTTTCGCGGACGTCCCCGGCCACCGACACGGCGGCCCGGACGAGCGCTGCCGTCGCCGTCGAGGGCGACGGCCGGGGCCAGGCGACGGCCATGACGGCGGCGGGTGCGTCCAGGACGGGGCGGTGGACGACGCCCGGCCGGGGATGGCGACCGGCGACGGACGCGGGGAGCAGGCCGACGAGACCGCCCAGGCCGACGAGCGTGAGGCGTGGCCGAAACGGTGGACGCCCTGAACAGCCAGGGCTTCTACGGCTCCGCCCAGCCCAGCACCCCCGGCACGGCGCCCATGAGCTTCCGCCAGTGGTGCGAGGAGTTACTCGAACCAGCCGTCCAGGCCTGACGCCGGCTGGGCGGACCGTGTCGCGGATGCGGGGTCCGGTTCCCCGGGTGCACGTGCGGGAGCCGGCCGCCCGGGCCGGTCGTCGGCGTCGTTCTCCCGTGGGGTGAGCGGCCGGGCAGGTCATGGCGGCGGGTCGGCGGACCATGTGCGGACGCGGGGCCCGGTCGGTTCGGCGCGGGCACCTGACCGCGGCCGGGCCTCAGCGCTCCAGCAGCATCCGCTGGAGTTCGCGGGCCGCTCTGGGCGGCGCCACGTCGCTGCGGTGCGCGAGGGCGATCGCGCGGTGCAGGCCGGGCCGGGCGAGCGGCGTGACCCGCAGCCCCCGGCCCGACCGGGCGGCCACCATCCGGGGGACGACGGCCACGCCGAGGCCGGCCCGCACGAACCCGAGCACCGCGTCCATCTCTCCGCCCTCCACCGCGAAGTCCGGCTCGAACCCCTCCGCCCGGCACGCGGCAACGGTGAGCTCCCGCAGGTCGTAGCCGTGCCGGAACATCACCAGGCGCTCGCCCTCCAGATCGGCGATCCGTACGGTCCGCCGCCCGTTCCCCGGCCGGGAGGCCTCCGGCGAGGACACCACCACCAGGTCCTCACGCAGCAGCTCCACCGTCGTCAGCGCGGGGGACGGGGTCGGCAACGGCAGCACGACCAGGGCGAGATCGAGGGCGCCGCGGGCCAGCTCCCGTACGAGGTCGTGCGAGCCGCCCTCCTCGATCAGCAGTCGGACGCCCGGGTAGCGGTCGTGGAAGGCCCGCAGCACGTCCGGCAGCAGGCCCGTGCACAGACTCGGTGTCGCCCCCAGCCGCACGCGCCCGCCGCGCAGCTGCACCAGCTCCTGTACCTCGTACCGGGCGGTCTCGGTGTCCGCGAGGATCCGCCGGGCCAGCGGCAGCAGCGCCTCGCCCGCGTCGGTGAGCGTGATGTTGCCCCGCGCGCGCTGGAACAGGTCCGCGCCCAACTCCCGCTCCAGCGCCTTGATCTGCTGCGACAGCGAAGGCTGAGCGACATGGACCAGCTCGGCGGCCCGGGTGAAGTGCCGGGTCTCGGCCACGGCCACGAAGTACTGGAGCTGCTGGAACTGCATGCCTCATGATAGGCACAGGCTATGGAAACGAGCCGGACCATGTCTTGGACCGATGAGGGGTACCGGCCCTAGCGTCTTGAGACATGGCTCTGGCAACACGGACGGACCGACGGCCGTCGATGGCGCGCACGGTATGGGACTCCTCCGTCGGCAAGAAGACGGTGATGGCCGTCAGCGGCCTGATCATGCTGCTGTACCTGGTCGTCCACATGGTCGGAAACCTGAAGATCTTCTTCGGGGCGGGCGAGTTCAACCACTACGCGCACTGGCTGCGCACCGTCGGCGAACCGTTCATGCACTACGAGTGGACGCTCTGGCTCATCCGCGTCGTGCTGGTGGCCGCCGTCGTGGCCCATGCCACCTCCGCCTACCAGCTCAGCCGGCGCGACATCAGCGCGCGGCCCAGCAGGTACGTGCACAGGAAGCCCCGGGCGAGCTACGCCACCCGCACGATGCGCTGGGGCGGGATCATCCTCGCGCTGTTCATCGTCTGGCACCTCCTGGACCTGACGACCGGCACGGTCCACAGCGGCGGCTTCCAGGAGGGCCACCCGTACCAGAACGTCGTGGACACCTTCTCCACCTGGTACGGCGACGTCGTCTACATCGTCGCGATGCTCGCCCTCGGCCTGCACGTCCGGCACGGCTTCTGGGCCGCCGCCCAGACCCTCGGCGCGGGCAGCCGCACCCGCGACCGCGCCCTGAAGACCACGGCCAACGTCCTCGCGCTGCTGCTCACGGCCGGCTTCGTCGCCGTACCCGTGGGCGTCATGACCGGAGTGGTGAGCTGAAGATGACCTACACCGCATACTCGACCGGCGAGCCCGTCGCCGACACCAGGGCGCCCTCCGGCCCCGTCGCCGAGCGCTGGGACAAGCGCCGCTTCGAAGCCAGGCTGGTCAACCCGGCCAACCGGCGCAAGCACACGGTGATCGTCGTGGGCACCGGCCTCGCGGGCGGCTCGGCCGGCGCCACCCTCGCCGAACAGGGCTACCACGTCGTCCAGTTCTGCTACCAGGACTCCCCGCGCCGCGCCCACTCCATCGCCGCGCAGGGCGGGATCAACGCGGCGAAGAACTACCGCAACGACGGCGACTCCGTCCACCGCCTGTTCTACGACACCGTCAAGGGCGGCGACTTCCGGGCACGGGAGTCCAACGTGCACCGGCTCGCGCAGATCTCGGTCGAGATCATCGACCAGTGCGTGGCGCAGGGCGTGCCCTTCGCGCGGGAGTACGGCGGACTGCTCGACACCCGTTCGTTCGGCGGCGTACAGGTCTCGAGGACGTTCTACGCCCGCGGCCAGACGGGCCAGCAACTGCTGCTGGGCGCCTACCAGGCGCTGTCCCGGCAGATCGCCGCCGGCAACATCGAGATGCACCCGCGCACCGAGATGCTCGACCTGATCGTCGTCGACGGCCGGGCGCGCGGCATCGTGGCACGGGACCTGATCACCGGGAGGACCGACACGTACTTCGCGGACGCCGTCGTACTCGCGAGCGGCGGCTACGGGAACGTCTTCTACCTGTCGACCAACGCCATGAACTCCAACGCCACCGCGATCTGGCGGGCGCACCGGCGTGGCGCGTACTTCGCCAACCCCTGCTTCACACAGATCCATCCGACCTGCATCCCGCGCACCGGCGACCACCAGTCGAAGCTGACACTGATGAGCGAGTCGCTGCGCAACGACGGCCGGATCTGGGTGCCGAAGGCCCGCGGCGACGACCGTCCGCCGAACCGGATCCCCGAGGAGGAGCGCGACTACTACCTGGAGCGCGTCTACCCCTCCTTCGGCAACCTGGTCCCGCGTGACATCGCCTCCCGCGCCGCGAAGAACGTCTGCGACGAGGGCCGGGGCGTCGGACCCGGCGGACAGGGCGTGTACCTCGACTTCGCCGACGCCATCGGGCGCATGGGGCGGGCCGCCGTCGAGGCCAGGTACGGCAACCTCTTCGACATGTACCAGCGGATCACCGACGAGGATCCGTACGAGGTCCCGATGCGGATCTACCCGGCCGTGCACTACACGATGGGCGGGCTGTGGGTCGACTACGACCTGCAGACCACCGTCCCCGGCCTGTTCGCGATCGGCGAGGCCAACTTCTCCGACCACGGCGCCAACCGGCTCGGGGCGAGTGCCCTGATGCAGGGTCTCGCCGACGGCTACTTCGTCCTCCCGGCGACCATCGCCGACTATCTCGCCCGCAACCCCCACCTGGGCGAGGTGAGCGACGAACACCCGCTCGTACAGGAGGTGCTGGCCGAGACCCAGGACCGGCTCAACCTGCTCCTCTCCGTCGACGGGGACCGCACTCCCGACTCCTTCCACCGTGAACTCGGCGAGCTGATGTGGGAGTTCTGCGGCATGGCCCGCACCGACGCAGGGCTGCGCAAGGCCCTCGAGCGCATCCCGCAGATCCGCGAGGAGTTCTGGCGGCGCATCAAGGTGCCAGGCACCGGCGAGGAGTTCAACCAGTCCCTGGAGAAGGCCAACCGCGTCGTCGACTACCTGGAACTCGCCGAGCTGATGTGCCTCGACGCACTGCACCGCGCCGAGTCCTGCGGCGGCCACTTCCGCGAGGAGTCACAGACCCCGGACGGCGAGGCGGCCCGGCGGGACGACGAGTTCGGGTACGCGGCCGCCTGGGAGTTCACCGGGACGGGCGAGGCCCCGGCCCTGCACAGGGAAGACCTGGTCTTCGAGTACGTCCACCCCACCCAGCGGAGCTACGCATGAGGCTCAACCTGCGCGTCTGGCGGCAGCGGAACGCCGACGCCGACGGCGCCATGTCCACGTACGTGGTGGACGGCATCTCGCCCGACATGTCCTTCCTCGAAATGCTCGACACCCTCAACGAAGAGCTCATCCTGCGCGGCGACGACCCGGTCGCCTTCGACCACGACTGCCGTGAGGGCATCTGCGGCGCGTGCTCGCTCGTCATCAACGGCGACGCGCACGGACCGGAGCGCACCACCACCTGCCAGCTGCACATGCGGTCCTTCCGGGACGGCGACACGATCGACGTCGAGCCGTGGCGGGCCGCCGCCTTCCCGGTCGTCAAGGACCTGGTGGTCGACCGGAGCGCCTTCGACCGGATCATCCAGGCCGGCGGGTACGTCACCGCCCCCACCGGCGCCGCTCCCGAGGCGCACGCGACGCCCGTGCCGAAGCCCGACGCCGACTTCGCCTTCGAGCACGCGGAGTGCATCGGCTGCGGCGCCTGCGTGGCCGCCTGCCCGAACGGGGCGGCGATGCTGTTCACCTCCGCCAAGGTCAACCACCTCAACGTCCTGCCGCAGGGCGCGCCCGAGCGGGAGACGCGGGTGCTGGACATGGTGGCGCAGATGGACGAGGAGGGGTTCGGCGGGTGCACGCTCGCCGGGGAGTGCGCGACGGCCTGTCCCAAGGGCATCCCGCTGATGTCCATCACCGGGATGAACAAGGAGTGGCTGCGGGCCACCCGCAAGGCCGCCAAGCGGTAGCGCCGTAGGGCGGAGCGTCGTTTTCGGTCTGCGGGCCCCTTCGGGCCGGTCGCGGTTCCCCGCGCCCTCAGGGGAGTGCCCTGACGCCCGCTCCACCGCTCCACGAGAGAGACGTTCGCCGGCAAGGTGCGGACGGGCGGGGCCGGGAGTGGTGCTCATCCCCGGCCCCGCCAGGCATCCGAGGCGCGGGGCGGGCGCTGACTCCCGGCATTCAGCAGCCGCACATCCATGGGCCCCGCGCCGGTCACGCCGAGGCCAGCCGGGCGCGGAAGAAAGCAGGTGCAGATTCCCCGTGCACCGTCCCCATGCTTCTTCCGCTCGGCGCAGGAGACCTCCATGACCGCCATGCCCCTCTCGCCCCCCGCCCTCGCCGTCCCGCCCGGCGGTTCCGGTTACGTCGTGTCGCTCGCCCGCGACCAGGACGACGTCCGGGCCGCGCAGCGGCTGCGGCACCAGGTGTTCGCCGGGGAGCTGGGCGCCCGGCTCGACGGCCCCGAACCGGGCCTGGACACGGACGCCTTCGACGCGTACTGCGACCACCTCCTCATCCGGGACAACGCCACCGGCGAAGTGGTCGGCACCTACCGGCTGCTGCCGCCCGAGCGGGCCGCGGTCGCCGGACGGCTGTACTCCGAGGGCGAGTTCGACCTGAGCCCGCTCGACGCGATCCGGCCCGGCCTGGTCGAGGTCGGCCGTTCGTGCGTGCACCCCGACCACCGCGACGGCGCCGTCATCGGACTCATCTGGGCCGGGATAGCCCGCTACATGGTGGACCGGGGCCACGAGTGGCTGGCCGGCTGCTGCTCGGTCCCGCTGGCCGACGGCGGCGTCCTCGCGACGGTCACCTGGGACCGGGTGCGCGACAAGCACCTCGCGCCGCCGGAGTACCGGGTACGGCCGCTGCTGCCCTGGACCCCGAACCCCACCGGCCGGGCCGTCCGCACCGAACTCCCGGCACTGCTGCGCGGCTACCTCCGCCTCGGCGCCTGGGTGTGCGGGGAGCCCGCCCACGACCCCGGCTTCGGCGTCGCCGACCTGTACGTGCTGCTGCCGATGAGCCGGGTCAACCCGCGCTACCTGCGGCACTTCCTCTCCCTCGTCCCGGCCTGATGAGCGTCTGGCTGCCCAGCGCGCCCTGCACCCCGCGGGCGTGCGTGAGGACGACCGTGTCCCGCACGGGCGTGCCCCGGGCGGTACTGCGGCTCATGACGGTGGTCGTGCTGGTCGCGGCCGGGGTGGTGCTTGCGCCGCTGAGCGGCAGGCTCCCGGCCCGCACGGTGCGGTGGTGGAGCCGGTCCGTCGTACGGGCGGCGGGGGTGCGGGTCCGGACGACCGGCGCGAGCGCGCCCACCGGCACCGGGCTGCTCCTGGTCGCGAACCACATCTCCTGGCTGGACATCCCGCTGCTGGCGGCCGTCCGCCCGGCCCGGATGCTCGCCAAGGACGAGATCCGGCGGTGGCCGGTGGCGGGTGCGCTGGTCGCCCGCGGCGGTGTCCTGTTCATCGACCGCGACCGGTTGCGCGCGCTGCCCGCCACGGTCGCCCGGATCGCCGACGCGCTGCGCGCCGGGCAGGCGGTCGCGGTGTTCCCCGAGGGGAGCACCTGGTGCGGCCGCGCCCAGGGACACTTCCGGCGGGCCGTGTTCCAGGCGGCGCTGGACGCCGGGGTGCCGGTGCAGCCCGTACACATCCGCTACCGGGACCGCGACGGCGCGGCGGGCACCGCGGCCGCGTTCGTCGGTGACGACCCGCTGCTCGTCTCGCTGTGGCGCGTGGTGTCGGCGCGAGGCCTGATGGCGGAGGTCGAGGTACGGCCCGTGCTCGCACCGGGCAGTCACCCCGACCGAAGGACGCTGGCCGCGGCCGCGGCTGCGGGTGCCCGAGTACGGGGTGGGGCAGTGGCGGAGGTGGGGGTACGGCGCGTGCTCGCGTCGGGTCCCCAATCCGACCGTAGGGCGCCGGCCGACGCCGCTGGTGCCCGGGTGCGGGGCGCGGCAGTGCCGGAGGCCGAGGTGCGGTCCGGGCTCGCGTCGGGCGGCCGTCCCGGTTGTGGGGCGTGCCGGGCGGTCATCCTGAGCGCGGGGTGTCGGCTGTGGTGGTGGCGGAGGCTGAGGTGCGGTCCGGGCTCGCGCCGGGCGGCCGTCCCGGTTGTGGGGCGTGCCGGGCGGTCATCCTGAGCGCGGGGTGTCGGCTGTGGTGGTGGCGGAGGCTGAGGTGCGGTCCGGGCTCGCGCCGGGCGGCCGTCCCGGTTGTGGGGCGTC
>NZ_JBHWUU010000023.1:0-44667 GCF_042737375.1 Streptomyces sp. NPDC060000 | reverse complement strand
CGTCCCGGTTGTGGGGCGTCGGCTGCGGTGGACGTGCTGCCCGGGCTTGTGCCGGGCGGTCATCCTGAGCGCGGGGTGTCGGCTGTGGTGGTGGCGGAGGCCGAGGTGCGGTCCGGGCTCGCGCCGGGCGGCCGTCCCGGTTGTGGGGCGTCGGCTGCGGTGGACGTGCTGCCCGGGCTTGTGCCGGGCGGTCATCCTGAGCGCGGGGTGTCGGCTGTGGTGGTGGCCGAGGCTGAGGTGCGGTCCGGGCTCGCGTCGGGCGGCCAGCCCGGTGGCGGGGGGCCGGCTGCGGTCGCCGGGGTCCGGTTGCGGGGGGCGGCACAGGAGCCGCGAGTCATCGCACCGGGCGGTCGGCCCGGAGACCCGGCCGGGGCGGCGGGCCATCGCAACGGTGTGGCCCCGGGAGTCGAGCGGCCGGCCGGTGCGGGGACCCGTGCCGGATCAATTCCCGGCGGACGGGGGGCCGTCGGGGCGTGGTGATGGGATCATGACGCCCCGACCTCTGAGGGGAGCGTGCGTGAACGGAAGCCCGGCAGGCCGGACCGTACTCGTGACGGGGGGCAGCGGCTTCGTGGCCGCCCATCTCGTACGGCAGCTCCTCGAGCGCGGCTACCACGTGCGCACCACCGTGCGCGGCACGGCCGACACCGCCAAGCTCCGGCCACTGCGCGCCCTGCGGGACGCCCATCCCGGCCGTCTGGACCTCTTCGAGGCGGACCTCCTGACGGAGGGTTCGTTCGACGAGGCCATGAAGGGGTGCGCGGTGGTCTTCCACGTGGCCTCCCCTTTCCTGATGCCGGAGAAGATCAAGGACGGCCGACGGGACATGGTGGAACCGGCCCTGACGGGCACCCGCAACATCCTGGCGGCGGTCGAGCGCACCGGGACCGTCGAGCGTCTCGTCCTCACCTCCACGGTGGGCGCGATCTTCGGCGACTACGCCGACGTACGGGAGATGGACGACCGGACCCTGTCGGAGAAGTACTTCAACACCACCAGCACGGTGGAGAACAACCCGTACCACTACGCCAAGACGGTGGCCGAGCGGGCCGCCTGGGAGGCGGAGGCCGCGCAGAGCCGCTGGCGCATGGTCTCCGTCAACCCCGGCCTGATCCTGGGCCCCTCCCTCACCCCCGCCTCGGACTCGGGCAGCCTGTTCCTCCTGGACGAGCTCTTCAAGGGGTACTTCTTCTACGGCGCCCCGGACTTCAGCTTCACCACGGCCGACGTACGCGACGTCGCGGCGGCCCACATAGCGGCGGCGGAACACCCCGAGGCGCACGGCCGCTACATCGTCGCCGCGCCGGAGATGACCTCCTTCCACCAGATGTCGAGAGCCCTGCTGAAGCACCACCCGAAGAACCGGCGTCTGCCCAGGACCGCCCTCCCGCACTGGCCGGTCCGGATCCTCGGCCCCGCCTTCGGACTCTCGCAGGAGTACATCCGCAACCACCTCGGTATCCGCTTCCGCGTCGACAACCGGAGAAGCACCGAGGAACTGGGCCTCACCTACCGCCCGATCGAGGAGACCCTGGTGGACCACTACCGGGCCTGGCGGGAGCAGCGAAGCTAGCTAGCACAGAGAGCCCAGCGCCCTGCGCAGATACGGAGCCGTCGCGCTTCCTTCCGCTCCCGCCACCTCCTGCGGCGTTCCCGTCGCCACGACCCGGCCGCCCGCGTCGCCGCCGCCGGGCCCGAGGTCGATCACCCGGTCCGCGCCCGCCACCACGGACATGTCGTGCTCGACGACGATCACCGTGTGCCCCGCGTCGACCAGACCGTGCAGCTGGCGCATGAGCACCTCGACGTCGGCCGGGTGCAGCCCGGTCGTCGGCTCGTCGAGGAGGTAGAGCGTGTGGCCGCGGCGGCCGCGCTGCAACTCGGCCGCCAGCTTGATGCGCTGGGCCTCGCCGCCGGAGAGTTCCGTCGCCGGCTGGCCGAGCCGGAGATAGCCGAGGCCAACGTCGAGGAGGGTGGCCAGAGCGCGGGAGACGGCCGGGACATCGGCGAAGAAGTCCGCCGCCGACTCCACCGTCAGGTCCAGCACCTGCGCGATGTTCCGGTCCCGGTAGGACACTTCGAGTGTCCCGGGGTTGTAGCGGGCCCCGCCGCACTCCGGACACGGCGCGTACGTACTGGGCAGGAAGAGGAGTTCGACGCTCACGAACCCCTCCCCCTGACACGTCTCGCAGCGCCCTCCGGCCACGTTGAAGGAGAAGCGGCCGGCGCCGTAGCCCCTGGCCCGGGCCGCGTCCGTCGCCGCGAAGACCTTGCGGACCACGTCGAACAGGCCCGTGTACGTCGCCAGGTTCGAGCGCGGGGTGCGGCCGATCGGCTTCTGGTCGACCGAGACCAGCCGGCCCACGCCGGGCAGGTCGTCCGTGATCTCGCCGATGAGCGTCGACTTTCCCGACCCCGACACGCCGGTCACCGCCGTGAACACGCCCAGCCCGAACTCCGCGGTCACCCCGCGCAGGTTGTGCCGGGTCACCGGACCCACCGTCAACCGGCCCCTGGCGGCACGGACTTCGCGGGTGGGCGCCGGAGAGCGGTCGAACAGGAAGCGCGCCGTCGCCGACTCCGGCACCGACGCCAGATCCGCCACCGGGCCGCTGTGCAGCACCCGCCCGCCGTGCTCGCCCGCCCGTGGGCCCACGTCCACCAGCCAGTCGGCGGCGCGCATCACGTCCAGCTGGTGTTCCACCACGAACACCGAGTTGCCCGCCGCCTTCAGCCGCTCCAGCACCGTGAGCAGCGCCTCCGTGTCCGCCGGGTGCAGTCCCGCCGACGGCTCGTCGAGGACGTACACCACCCCGAACAGCCCGGAGCGCAGCTGGGTCGCGAGCCGCAGCCGTTGCAGCTCGCCGGCCGACAGGGTGGGGGTGGCTCGGTCCAGGCCGAGATAGCCGAGGCCGAGTTCGAGGACGGGAGCGATACGGGACTTGAGGTCCTCGGTGAGGACGCGGGACGTCTCGGAGGTCGCGTCGAGGAGCTGGGCCAGTTCCACCAGCGGCAGCGCGGCCAGTTCCGCGATCGTGCGGCCCGCGAAGGTCACGGCGAGCGCTTCGGGCCGCAGCCTGCCGCCACCGCACGCCGGGCAGGGCGTGGCAGTGAGGAAGCGTTCCGCCCTGGCCCGCAGGGCCGGGCTCCGGGAGTCCGCGAAGGTCTTCATCACATAGCGGTGGGCGCTCATGTACGTGCCCTGGTAGGGGCGTTGAATACGGTCGGCGTCCCGCACCGGGTGGACCGTCACCACCGGCTGCTCGTCCGTGAACAGGATCCACCGCCGCTGCTCGGAGGGCAGCTCGCGCCACGGGACGTCGACGTCGTGGCCGAGCGCGTCGAGGATGTCCCGCAGGTTCTTGCCCTGCCAGGCGCCCGGCCAGGCGGCGATCGCGCCCTCGCGGACGGACAGCGAGGGGTCCGGTACCAGCGACTCCTCGGTGGTGCGGTGCACCTCGCCCAGGCCGTGGCACTCGGGGCAGGCCCCGGCCGCCGTGTTGGGGGAGAAGGCGTCCGAGTCGAGGCGTTCCGCGCCCGGCGGGTAGTCGCCCGCGCGGGAGAAGAGCATCCGCAGCGAGTTCGACAGGTTCGTGACCGTGCCCACCGACGAGCGTGAGGTGGGCCCCGAGCGGCGTTGCTGCAGGGAGACCGCCGGAGGCAGCCCGGTGATCTCACCGACCTTCGGTGCGCCGACCTGGTGGATCAGCCGGCGTGCGTACGGCGCGACCGACTCGAAGTAGCGGCGCTGGGCCTCCGCGTAGACCGTCCCGAACGCCAGCGACGACTTCCCGGAGCCGGACACGCCGGTGAACACGGCCACCACGTCGCGCGGGATGTCGACGTCCACGCCCCGGAGGTTGTGCTCGCGGGCTCCCCGGACCCGGATGTACCCGTCCCGCGTGGACGGCTCGCCGCCGTGCGGCTCGTGTGGGCTCGGCATGGGAGGAACTCCGTACGGATCTTCGGTGCGCGGCCGGCGCCGGGCGGGACACACCCGCCCGGCGGGCGGGACAAACCCCGCAATCCTATGCGCGGGGGACGTCCGACGCGCGGTGACCGGCTCGCCGGCGGTGCGGTGACCGGCGCGGGAGCCGCTCGGGAGCAGGTACGGTGACCGGCGCGGGAGCCGCTCGCCGGCGGGTGCGGTGACCGGCTCGGGGGACCGGCTGTCAGCCGCCGCTCCGCTCCGCGCGCACGATCCCGGCCAGCCGGCGGTAGGAGTCCAGCAGCGCGGCCCGGTCGTACGTGCTGGTGGTGACCAGGACCTCCTGCGCCCCCGTCTCCTTCAGCACCGTCTCCAGCTCGTCCGCGACCTGCTCCTCGGTGCCCGCGAGGTGGCCGGTGAGGCCGGACTCGTAGAAGCCGCGCTCCTTCGCGGTCATCGCGCGGACCTCGGCCTCCTCGGCGGCCGGCAGCGGGGGGAAGGTGCCGTGGGTGCGTGAGTACGCCATCGACCAGGCCTCCGGGACCAGGAGCCGTCGTGCCGCCTCGGGCGTCGGGGCCACGGCGACCGTCCCGGAGATGACGACGTAGGGTTCCGCCGCCCAGGGGGAGGGCCGGAAGCGGTCCCGGTAGCGGTCGATGCCGCGTCGCATCCTCGCGCGGTCGCGGAGGTCGCCGATGACCATGGGCAGGCCCGCGCGGGCGGCGATCTCCGCGCCCTCGCCCATGGCCAGCACGAACGGCGGCACGGTCAGCCCCTCCGAGGGCCGCGCGTGCACCCCCGTGGGAGAGCTCCCGAGGAACCAGCCGAGCAGTTCCTGGAGCTGCTCAGCGAAGTCGTCCGCGTCGTCCTTGTCCCGGCCCAGCGCCCTGCGCACCCCGTCGGTGAAGCCCACCGAGCGTCCCAGGCCCATGTCGACGCGCCCCGGGAACAGGGATTCCAGTACGCCGAACTGCTCGGCCACGACCAGGGGCCGGTGGTTGGGCAGCATCACCCCGCCGGTGCCGACCCGTATCCGGTCCGTCGCGCCGGCCACGGCGGCGGCCAGCACGGTGGGCGCGGAACCGGCCACCCCGGGCACCCCGTGGTGCTCCGAGACCCAGAACCGGTGGTAGCCCAGTGCCTCCGTTTCCCGCGCCAGGCGCACGGTGTCCCGGAGCGCCTCGGCGCCGGTGTGGCCCTCGCGCGTGCGCGAGCGGTCGAGGACGGAGAAGCGGGCCGAGGCGATCGCGGAGCTCATACAGGGTTCAACACCGCACGGTCCGCTGGATTCCGCACGGCACCCTGCCGTGCCGGGGATCACCCGCCGAGCCGGAAAATGCCGCCGGGCGCCGCGGTCTGTCTAGGGTGGAGGGCGTGACCGACAGCAGCAAGCGGCCCGTCGCCGTCTTCGACCTGGACAACACCCTCGCCGACACGGCCCACCGGCAGCGGTTCCTGGAGCGCAGTCCGCGCGACTGGGACGCGTTCTTCGCGGCCGCGCCGCAGGACCCGCCGCTCCCGGAGGGCATCGCGCTGGTGCTGGCCAGAGCCGAGGACTGCGAGATCGTCTACCTCACCGGCCGGCCCGAGCGCTGCCGACGGGACACGCTGGAGTGGCTCGCCGCGCAGGGGCTGCCGGAGGGGCGCCTCCACATGCGGCGCGACGACGACCGCAGGCCCGCCCGGCGCACCAAGCTGGAGACTCTGCGCCGACTGGCCCGCGACCGACAGGTGCGCGTGCTGGTGGACGACGACGAGCTGGTGTGCGCCGACGCCGAACGGGCCGGCTTCACCGTGGTCGTGGCGCGCTGGACCGCTCCCTCGGGCGCGCTGAAGCAGGCGCAGGAGGGCGAGGGGCGTACCTGAGGGCGGTCGTACCGGAGGGAGGCCGTCCGAGGGGAGGCGGATGTGCGGCGTGTCCAGGGCCGGTCGCACCCCGTACCCGAGGGTCGGCCGTACGGAAAGGCCCGGCCCCGCACATGGGGTGGGGGGCCGTCAGTCCGACTCGTCCAGGCGGAAGCCGACCTTGAGACCCACCTGCCAGTGCGCGATGTCGCCGTTCTCGATCTGGCCGCGCACCTGGGTCACCTCGAACCAGTCCAGATTGCGCAGGGTCCGGGAGGCGCGGGTGATGCCGTTGCGGACGGCGTCGTCGACGCCCTCCGGTGAGGTGCCGACGATCTCCGTGACCCGGTAGGTGTGTTTCGACATCAGGGTGCTCCTCTCGACCGTGACGGGCCTCGTCACGTGTGTCACGCGTCACTCCACCGTGCCCCAAGCTGCGGCGGAGCGCGAGGCGTCGGGCCGGACGGGGTCGTTCCGCCCTGCCCCTCTTGACCCCCCGTATTGGTCCATACCAAAATCCGGGACACCCGTTCGAGCGCCGCGCTCGTCCCCCACGTCGGGCCCCTCGCCCCTGTCCACCGGGCAGAACAGGACCCCCGTGAGACGTCGCCTCCTCGCCCTCCTCTGTGTGTCCGCCTCCCTCCTGACCGCCTGTGGCGTGCTGCCGGGGACAGGGGGACCCGATCGCCGGACGGTCACGGTGTGGCTGATGAAGGACAGCGCCTCGCAGGACTTCCTGGACCGGTTCACCGAGGACTTCGAAGACGGCCACCCGGACCTCGACCTCGACATCCGCATCCAGGAGTGGACCGGCATCGGCGGCAAGGTGCAGGCCGCGCTGAAGGCCGAGGGCGGGGACGAGGACGGGAACGGGAACAGGGACGGGAACGGACCTGACGTCATCGAGGTCGGGAACACCCAGGTGCCGCAGTACATCGAGGGCCGCGGACTGCTCGACCTGACCCTGGAGTCCGCCGCGAAGTGGGGCCGGGACGACTGGCTGCCCGGCCTCAGCGAACCGGGGCAGCAGCGCTTCCATCAGTACGGCATCCCCTGGTACGCGGCGAACCGCGTCGTGATCTACCGCAAGGACCTCTTCGAGCAGGCCGGCGTCCCCGCCCCGCACCCGCGCCGAGTGGCTGACCGCCACCGGGAAGCTGAACACGGGCGGGAACCAGGGCATCTACCTGGCCGGGCAGGACTGGTACACGCTCGCCGGGTTCATCTGGGACGAGGGCGGCGACCTCGCCACCGAGAACGGCGGCCGCTGGCAGGGTGCCCTCGACACCCGGGCCGCCCTGCGCGGCATGGACTTCTACCGGCGGCTCCAGTCGCTCGGCGACGGCCCCGTGGCGGCGGACGAGGAACACCCGCCCCAGGCAGGAGTGTTCGCCGCGGGCAAGGTGGCGCAGATCGTGGCCGTGCCCGGACTGGCCCGGGCGGTGGTGCAGCAGAATCCCGCCCTGGAGGGGGAGTTGGGATTCTTCCCCGTGCCCGGCAAGAGCGCGGGCACGCCCGGCGCCGTCTTCACCGGCGGCTCCGACCTCGTCGTCCCCCGCAACACCGACGTCAGGGAGGGCGCCATCGCGGTGGTCGCCGCGCTGACCGGCGCGAAGTGGGACACCGAGCTGGCCCGCACCATGAACTACGTGCCGAACAAGGCGAAGCTGGCGAAGGCCGTCGCCGGCGAGGAGGGGGTCGCGGCCATGGCGGCGGGGGCCGCGCACGGCCGCGCGACCCCCAGCACACCCGAGTGGGCCGCCGTCGAGGCGGACAACCCGATCAAGGACTACATGACCAAGGTGCTCACCGGCTCCGACCCGGCGACCGGGGCCCGCCGCGCCGCCCGCCGGATCACGGAGGCGCTGACGGTGACCTTCTGACGGCCGCCGGCCCTACGCGCCCGGCACCGCGGTACGGCCCTCTTCACCGCACCGTGCTCACCGCACCGTGCTCACCGCACCGTGCTCACCGCACCGTGCTCACCGCACCGTGCTCACCGCACCGTGCTCACCGCACCGTGCTCACCGCACCGTGCTCAGCGACAGCGCGAAACGGCCCGCGCCGTCCGTTCACCAGTGGGTCAACTCCAGTCCTGCAGCGGCCAGTTCGGCGCGTACTCCCTCCTCCCGGAACTTGGCCGTGATCGGCCTGTGGTTCGGGGGACGGTGTCGCCGACCCCCGAACAAACTGGACGTCAGCGCCTCCGTGTCGACTTTGAGCCCGCTTGGCGGATCTTGGGGCTCCCCGGGGCGCTCAGTGGTGCCGGGGGCGCGCGGTGAGGGCGTCGAGGTTGATGGTTCCGCTCTGCAGTTTCGCGTCGTGGGGTGCGTTGAATCCGGCATTGGAGAGGCGGGCGCCGCCCGAAGAAGGGCACCGTGCGGCCCAGTGTGCTGCGCATCGTCGAGGGCCTGCACGATCAGCCGGCGTACGTGCGCAACAACCGCGAAGCAGGACTTAGCAGCTGTACGCATCTGTGGTAGTTG
This sequence comes from Streptomyces sp. NPDC060000, assembly GCF_042737375.1. Taxonomy (NCBI): domain Bacteria; kingdom Bacillati; phylum Actinomycetota; class Actinomycetes; order Kitasatosporales; family Streptomycetaceae; genus Streptomyces; species Streptomyces sp. NPDC060000. Next base: position 36,408 of record NZ_JBHWUU010000023.1, on the reverse strand, counting down.
GCAGGAGCTGAGGGAGAGGGGCGCGGACGCGATGAGGTCGATCGGCGCCGGCGTCGTGGCGGTACGCCAGTGATGGGCGCGGCCTCCCTCGGTTCGGACAGGGTCAGCCCGGCGTCGTTGATCCCTGTGGGAGTCCGTGCTGTGAGGGGTACTGACAGGGACCCCCACTGATCGCTTCCTTTTCCTACGCTGGGATCCATGGACACCGACACCCAGCAAGCAAAAACGTGAGGTGATCCTCCGGTTCGCAGCTCTCGAGACTCGACCTGTCCGGTCAGGCACCCCGCCCTCCGCGCGTGGTCGGCGCGTAGGCCGGCCCCGGACTTGATGATCACGTGCCTGGACGCTCTCGCGGTCCGACAACCGAGAGGCCGGTGGCCCGGGTTCGCTGGCGAGGGCAGCCGACCGGATGACGGAGGGAGGAGGCGGCGTCGGATGGGCGGAGATGCTCTTGCAGGACCGCGAAGAAGATGACGGGGACGGGGGCCATTCACGTCGACTCGACGGGGAGGGAAACCGGCGGGGTGCCGGACAGCGGTTCAGGCAGACGCCAGCTTCCGGATCCGCGGGTGGTTCTCCAGCGCCCACCGCACGGTCTTCGGCGGGCGTCCGAGCAGGGTTTCCAGTTGGTCGGTGGTGCCGCGGTAGCCGCCGCCGCCCTTCAGCCGGGTCAGGGTCTTGAGGTGCTCCGCGGTGTGCGGGAGCGCGGACAGGGCGGTGTCGACGTAGGTCTCGTTCCAGGTTTCGACGTCTTCGGGAACGTATGTGACCTCGCGTCCCAGGACGGCCGCGTAGTCCTCCGCGAACCCGTGCATGTCCTTCAGCTCCGGGCCGTTGAGGTCGTAGGACTTCGAGATGTGCGGCTCCGGGTCGGCCAGGATCTTCACGCACAGCTCCGCCACGTCGTAGCCCGCGATGGGCGCGAGCCGGTGGTCACCGAAGGGCAGGCGCAGTTCGCCCCTGCTCAGCGGCTCCAGCGCCAGCCAGGTCATCAGGGGGTTCTCGACGAACATGGCCGCCCGGATGTTGACGGTCGGCAGGCCGGACCAGTCCAGCACCTGCTCGGCGACCCAGTGGGCGCGTTGCTGCGGCGACCAGTTGGCGACGAGTCCGCCGAGCCACGCACGCCGCTCCTCCTCCGGCGCGGTCATCTTGTCGAACGTCATGAACGACTGCTCGTACTCGGAGATGTTGACGAAGACCTCGATGTCGCCCTGGGCCCGTGCCGCGGCGGCCATCAGGGTGACGGCGTCGGTGTAGTACGGCGACAGGCTCATGCTGAAGTAGATGCGGCGGACGCCCTTCAGCGCGGCGCTCACGTCGGCGATGGTGAGCAGGTCACCGACGAAGACCTCGGCCCCGGCCTGGCGGAGCGCATGCGCGCGTTCGTCGTCCTGGCGCACGAACGCGCGCACCGGGTGCCCTTGTTCGAGCAGCATGTCGACCATCGTCCGGCTCACACCGCCGACTTCGCCGGCGGCACCGGTGATCAGGATGGGGTTGCGCTCTGGCATCAATGTGTCCTCTGTCTGGTGGGGGGAGTCCCGGTGGGTGGGCGAGCTGTCCACACCGGGCTCTCTGGAAAACGCGGGTGGTGTCACTTCTTCAGCTGCGCGTACATGGCTTCCAGGTCGGCGGACAGTTGGGACTTGACCCAGCGGGTGGTGTCGTCGGCCAGCACCTCGTGCGCTCCCGCCTCGATGCCGTCGAGTGCGGCCACGGCGATGTCGCGAGGGTCTGCCTTGGGCGCGTCGACACCCGACGTCATGTCGGTGTCCACGTAGGCCATGTGGAGCCCGGTCACCGCGATGCCGCGCGGCTGCAGCTCCAGGCGCAGGGAGTTGGTCTGCGACCACAGAGCGGCCTTGGAGGCGCCGTAGGGCGTGCCGTCGGCCAGCCAGGACAGAGCGGAGTGGGCGTTGAGGATGTGGCCCCCGCCGTTGCGCTCGATGACCGGCACGAAGGCCCGGGTGACCAGCAGTGGCCCGTAGAAGTTGGTCTCCAGATCCCGGCGCACGTCCTCCATCGGGGAGTTGAGGTACGAAGCGCGGACGGAGGCGCCGGCGTTGTTGATCAGAATGGTGACGTCCTGGGCCTGCTCGGCGGCCGCCGCCACGGATGCCGGGTCGGTGGCCTCGAGCGCCAGCGGAACGGCATCGGGGTGAGTCACCGTGCGCGGGTCACGGGCCGTGGCGTAGACCTTGCCGGCCCCGCGCGCATAGAGCTCCTCGACCAGCATCTTGCCGATGCCACGGCTGCCTCCGGTGACGAAGACGCTGGCGCCCTTGATCGCTGTCATGACTACCTCCACGAAGAGAAAAACCGATCGGTTTCACCCACCGTAAACCGATCGGTTTTGTCATGCAAGTCGGGTTGGGCGGCGGATGACCACGGCACGCGGGGTCGAGGTGGAGCAGGGCTACTACGGCACCTCCACCGAGGCGATCGCCAAACGCGTCGGCGTCACGCAGTCGTACCTCTTCCGGCTCTTCCCGGGCAAAAAGGCGATCTTCGTCGCCGCCTTGGCGCGGAGCATGGAAGACACCCGCCTGGCTTTCGGGCGGGCGACCGAGGGGATGGAGGGCGGCGAGCAGGCCCTGGGCGACATGGCGGGCGCGTACGCGCGGCTGATCTCGGCGCGCCCCGAAACGCTCCTGATGCGGATGCAGGGATACGCCGTCGTCGCGGCCGCCGAGGCGGAGGGCGATGACCAGACGGGCGAGCTCGTCCGGGCCGGCTGGATGAGACTGTGGGAAACCGTGCACCTGTCGCTGGGTGCCGAGGTTCACGCGGCCACAAGCTTCTTTGCTTGCGGCATGCTCGGCAACACTCCTACGGCCATCGGGCTTCCCTCCGATTGCAGGGAAGCAGGGGCGTGAGGCCATGGGTGCTGCTCCGGCTGCCGGAGTCGGGCGTCAACCCGAAAGAGCGCTTCGGTCGCCGACCCTGCTCGAAGACGGGGCGGATCAGAGCATGTCTGCCGCATCGAGCAGGGTGCTCACAGTGGGCGCGATGAGCCCGGTCAGACTGTCGGCGCCGATCCCCGCGCGGGCGCTGGCGCCGTCGAAGACCAGGATGAGCTGCCGGGCCAGCAGGTCGGGGTTGCTCGCCCCACCCCGTTCGGCCTCGGAACGGAAAAAGGCCGTCAGGTCCGCTTTGATCTGGTGGGCCACCCGGCTCGCGGGGTGGCTCTGGTCCTTCAGTTCGATCTGCACAGCCAGGTACCGGCAGCCTTGGAAGTCGGGCGCACCCGCCTGCGACTCCATCCGCTCGAAGACGTACAGGATCCGCTCGCGGGGGGAACGGCCATCATCCGCCGGGGGCAGGGCCCTCGCCACGAAGGCAGTGGCACGCTCCTTCAGGCTCGCCGCCAGCAGTTCGTCCTTGCTCTCGAACAGCTGGTACATGGAGCGCTTCGACACCCCCGCCGCCTTGCACAGCGCCTCGACGCCGATGCCGACGCCGTCGCGGTAGGTGAGCGTGGCCGCGGCCTCCAGCAGCCGCTCCCGGGGGCTTTGCTTCACTTCGGTAGTCATACCGCGAGGTTAACTCGAATCGGACGAAATAGAAACCGATCGGTTTCCAAGGGGTGCCGGGGAGACCCCGCCGCCGGGCGGGCGCCTGCGGGCCGCTCAGAGGCTCGGCGACGGTCTTGGAGGAGAGACCGTCGCCGAGCCCTGATGGTGCACGCGCCTCTCGTCCCCACGGGGGCGACGCACACCGGGGCCACTCCGAGTAATGGCCCCGTCCTGGGTGAGCCGCCTTCCGCTACGCCGGGGCAGCGGTCTTCTCGGGCTTCGTCTCGGCGGGGATGCGGTGCAGCCCCTTGCGGTCGTACCAGTTGGTCATGCCGAAGCCGAAGAGGGCGGCTGCCGCGAGGCCGACGGCCATCATGGCCCAGCCCCGGGTCAGGCCGGCGTCGGCCTGGGCGTCGTAGTAGAGGATCGAGCGGATGCCGCCGGTGATCTGCCGCAGCGGTTCGAACTCCGCCAGGAAGCGGTAGAAGCCGGGCAGTGCCTGGATCGGCGTGGTGGCGTTGGCCGTCGGTACCGCCATCCCGATGAAGACCAGAGTGACCACCAGCATGCCGGGCGTGCCGAAGACGGCGAGCAGGGTGAGCGCACCGATCCCGGAGACGGCGATGGCGCACACCGAGAACAGCCACAGCAGGGGCAGATGGGCGGCGTGCATCCCCATGAGGCCGACCGCGCCCACCATGACCAGGCTCCCCATCAGCAGCGACAGCCCGGCCATGAGAGTGCTGCTGACGGCGAGGGTCTGCACCCGGGTCGCCCGGATCAGCGGGCGGTGCAGGCGCAGCGGACCCATGTCGTTGTGGGTGTAGCCGAGGGCGTGGTCCACCTGGCCGCTGATGACGTTGGCGGAGAGCATCCCGCAGACCACGAGGACGAGGGCGTAGTAGAACGCCGTCAGGCCCAGGCCGCTGTGCGAGTCGAGGGGATGGCCGTCCTCGACGGTGACGGCGGCCGGGTCGGCCAGCAGGACGCGTGCCGCGACGGGCAGCTTCGCCTGTCCGGTCCCGCCCTGGGACGTGAGCTCCTTGCCCACCTGGAGCGAGGCGCTTTGGGCCGCCTGCGTCGTCGCAGTCCGGGCCAGACTGGAGCCCACACTGCCGGCGGACTGGTTGGTCAGCACCGTCAGCGTCGGACGGGTCGGGACGCCGGTGGTCGCGGCGCCGGTGAGTGCGGTGGTGGCGGAGGTGAAGTCGGCGGGGACGACGAGCGCGCCGTACAGCTTGCCCTTGCCCATTTCCTCCTTCATCTCCTTCTCGTCCATCACCTTCCAGTCGATCTTGCCCCCGCTCGCGGTGGACTTCTTGATCGACTCGGTGAGCCGAGCCCCCAGGTTGACCTGCTTGTCACCGACAGCGGCACCCTTGTCGGCGTTGACCAGACCGACGGGCAGATTCTTCATGTGGTCGACGGGATCGACGTTGGCCCCGACGTAGAACACGGTGAACAGCAGCGCGAGGACGCCCGTGATGACGCCGTTGGCTATCCACAGAGGCTTGGCGCGCAGGACGCGGAACGGGTGAATCCCACTCATGACTTACTCCGGTCTCGGACAACACGCTCATATCCGGAGAAGGGCGGACAGCTTCATTGCGGTCCGGCGACCCTCGGACGTTCGATCTCGGTACACACGGCCGTCGGCGCGGAACCGGGGGTGCAGCACCCCCGCCGGGACTCCGACTGAGGAAACCGGTCAGTTTCAGGGTCATCGTAAACCGATCAGTTTACAAATTCCAAGTCGAGGCGCCGGCCCATGTCCCAGCAGCGCCAGGAAGCCGCGCGCCGGCGCCACCTCTGTCATCGGGTCGCTTCGAGCCGCGAGTGGAGCGGCTCGCTCCAGGTCGCGCGAGCGGTGCGGGTCCGTCGCGCCGAACACGGCCATCGGGGCCGCCCCGCCCAGCAGTCGCCGTTACCGGCTCCCGGTGACCTGCCGGCTCCGGATGATGGCCTCGAAACTGAGCGGCGGCCACCGCGCAAGCGCCTGCCCCGGCTCAGGAGGGTGTGCGCGTCGGCGCCAGCTCGGCTGTTACGGCGTCGGCTACAGCATCCCTCACCTGCGCCTCCGTGGGGGTGGGCCGACCGAGTTCGGCAGCGAGTTGAGCCAACGAGGTCATCCGGACACCGGGCAGGGCGCAGGCCGTGAACGTGGTGTAGACGTCGAGGTCCGGGTCGACGTTGAGCGCGAATCCATGGCTGGTCACGCCGCCGCTGATGCGCATGCCGATGGAGGCGATTTTGCGGTGGCCGGGGGTCCACACGCCGACCAGACTCTCGGCACCTCGGGGTGTGTCCCGGCGTATCGCGTCGAACCCGAGTGATCCCAGCGCACGGATCAGAGCGTGTTCGATCCGTCGTATCAAGCCGCGCGGTCCCAGCTCGCGTACGTTCAGCACGAGATACCCGATCAGCTGCCCTGGCCCGTGACAGGTGGCGTGACCTCCCCGGTCGACTTCGACGAGGCTGATCGGTGAAGCCGGTACCGGCAGTTGGTCGGCCGGCGTCCGCGCCGTGTAGGTGATCACGGGAGGGTGGGTGAGCAGAAACAGCCGATCCCCAGTACGCCCCTGCTTCCGCTCGGCCACCCAACCTGCCATGTCGGCCTGCGCCACCTCATACGGCACCTCACCCAGATCGACCCGCTCCATCTTCCCTGGCTGCATTGCCTCTCCCGTGTCTTCGAGGCGACGTCGCCTCGAGCCGCGCCTGCGAAACCCGCCCCCGACGAACAGACCACGGCCGTGGCTTTCGCCGCTGCACCAGCAGACCACCGTGCACGCGACACAGCCCCGCGGTCAGGTGTCGTCATCCAAGACCACGACCCAGCCACAGCCGCTTGCGGCCGGCTTCAGCGTGGTGTTCCGTACCCGTGGATCCCCGGGATGGCGAGTTTTCCGCCTGTCTGTCCGGCCTGGTCGATGTCGGCGTCGTCCAGGCCGAGTTGGAGCTTGAGGTCGAGCTTCCCGACCGTGTCGTAGAGCCACTCCGGAATGGTGTCCGGGGTGAGGTGCAGGCGGAGGACGGGTGGTGCGGGAAGGTTTTCGATGCTGGAGAGGGTGCCTGTCAGGCTTTCGACGTACATGGTGATGTCGTCGCCCCGGAGCGTGGAGGTGGAACCGGGCGCTCCGTCGATGTGCTGGATCTGTGGGCCGACGGGTACCGCCATCTTCAGGTCGCGGATCGTGACCGCCGCCGCGGTGAACTTGAGCACCCGCTTGGGCCCGTCGGCTGTCTCCACGGTCACCACGCCGCCGAAGACGAGGTCGTGCAGTTCGAGGCGGCTCCCCTTCATGTTCCATGCCTCGGAGGAGAATCGGCCTGCCTCATGTTCCTCGGGGGCCTTGACGTCACTGATGTCGCAGGTGCGGGGAGTTCCTTGGAGCGACTCCGGTCGGGGCGACGGCTCGGCGGTCCGGTGGCTGGGAGCAGGTGATACGGGCGTGGTGGACAGCCGGGGCTCGGGCGGTGCTCCGGACTCCGGCCTCGAAGTTGCCGAGCTTGGTGAAGGGCTCGCGTGGGGTGAGGGGCTCGCGTCGGGTGACGGGCTTTGCTGCTCGGCGTCGTCGCGGAAGAGGGGACCGAGGATGTCCGCGAGGCTCGTTGTCACGGACGTTGCGCTGGGCGAGGGGGTCGCGGTGGCGGTCGGTGCCGGGGTCGGGCCCGCACTCTCGTCGTCCGTGTGCGACGGCGGCTCGACGGGCTCCCCGCTCGGGTGAGCGCCGGCCGTGCGGGGATCAGCGGAAGGGGTGGGGTTTGCGGGAGCGTTCGTCGCAGAGGCTGAGGTGCCGTCGGGACGGGCGCAATCGACACCGCTGGTTCCAGGCGCGCCTGACCCCCCTTCGGAAACGGAGAGCGCCGCGGCGGCACTCGGGTCCGCGGACTCGGGCAGGCGTTGACCTCCCAGGATGAGGGCGGTCGGCAGCGCGGTCAGCGCGAGAGCCCTCCCGACCGGCAGACGCAGACGCGTCAGAGCGGACGTACGGGGGACGGCGTGCCGGCCCCTCGGTGGTCGAGCGAATCGGGGGGCTGCGGCCTCGCCGCGGGTGTCGGGCGACTGGTCACTCACGCCCCTGTCCTCCCGCCCGGCTGACGGCGGCTGACGACCCCTCGGCGCCGTCGGGTATGTCCTCCGGGTGCCCGTCCACCGGGCCCCACGCCAGAGCCAGGAGTCCGCCCGACGCCGCGAGCAGTGTGCCGGCGAAGAACCCGCCGAAGTTGGAGATGGGAAGCGACAGCACGCCGAGGAACACCGCGACGCAGCCGGCGAAGAACCTGATGATCGGCTGGAACCAGAGGAGTCCGCCGAGGACGATCAGAGTCAGGCCGATGACCAGGGACCCGGCCCCCGCGGTGGTGGACATCGCCACGGACAGGGCGCCCAGGGAAAGGTTGAAGTACGGGAAGTAGATGATGGGCGCAGCGGCAAGGAGCACCAGCAGGCCCGCCCAGAAGGGGCGGGTGCGCCGCCAGGCCCGGAAGTCCCGGCGAGCGCGGATGAAGCCGCTGTCACTGTGGGGATGCGCGGGTGCACCTGCACTCGTCATGTGGCAGCTCCCAGGTCGTGAGTGGGTGAGGGTGTCCGCGAGGACGGTGGGGCGCTGCCGCCCCCTGGGCAGTCGCCGGCCGCTTGCGCGCACGGGAGACGAGGGGGCGGGAGCGAGGTCAGAAGCAGTCGTGGCGGCCGGCCGCGATGTTCATGTGCAGGCCCGCCAGTTCGAACGTTCCCGCAGTCGTGGCCCAGACCTTCTGGTGGGCATCGATGATCTCGACCGCGTCCGCCTGCTGGGCGTAGCCGTTGGGATCGACGTGGTCCTTCGGGTTGACCTGACCCTTGGTCATGGAACCGGTGGCGACGCCGATGTCGACGTTGGTGAAGGTGCCCTTCTTCGCCTGGAGATCGGTCATGTCGATGTACAGGTCCTTGGCCTTGGCCGGCGTACCGTCCCCGCCGGCCTTGAGCGTCATGGTGTAGGTCCCGAGGACGGGTATGTCCACCGGGACGGACTGGCACATGTCGGTGATCGTCGCGTTCTTGATGGACGAGACGGAGACGGGCACGTGCTTGCCGTTCTTGGCGACGTCGACCGTGGCGTAGTTGCCGAATCCGGTGCCGCTCAACTTGCCGGCCGAGACCTGGAAGTCGGAACCGGAGATGCTGAACGAAGCGGCCAGTGCGCCCTGGGCCATGGAGACGGCGACCGCCGCCGTGGCGGCCACCGTCGGGACCGCACCGATGGCGAAGCGCTTCCAGTGGGTCTTGCCGATTCGCTGGGACATGGTGTGGTTCTCCGTTGTCTAGGCGTACGAGACGACCGGACCCAGAACCGACTGGCCCGGGGCCCGGGGCGGGGGAAGAACTACGGCTGGGTGTGGCCGTGGCGGTGCAGGCGGCTTCCGCGAGCGCATGTCGTATCAAGCGCACGGAGGAAGGGGCACACCGAAGGGGCACTCGATAGTGTTACTACCGAGTACCTGATAGTGGCACTATCGATCCCGTCGGGGCAACCCCCGGTAACGCGATACTGATGGGACAGTTGAGCGTGAGGGAGCGCATGAGGATTTCAGAGCTCAGTCGCCGGTCCGGGGTACCGGTGGCGACCATCAAGTACTACCGACGGGAAGGGCTGCTGCCCGAGGGCCGCGCGCTGAACCCGACCACGGTCGAGTACGGCGAGGAGCACATCCAGCGGCTCCGTCTGATCCGTTCTCTCATCCAGCTCGGCGGGCTGTCCGTCGCACGTACCCGTGAGGTGCTCGATGCGGTGGACCGTCCACTGGACGAGTTCGAGACCCTGGGCGTCGTCCACCACGCACTGCCCGTGCCCTCCGCGGAGACGAACGGGAAGAGCGGCGCGGACAACGAGGACGGTCCCGGAGCGGAGAGCGCCGCCGACGAGGCTGTACCGGGCGGAGCCGCCGCGAGGGTGGAGGCGCTCATCGAGAACATGGGCTGGCGGATCTCCGACGCGTCACCGCACCGCCCCGCACTCGCCGAAAGTCTCGCCGCGCTGAGCCGCCTCGGCACCGACTACACGGCAGACGACCTCATCCCCTACGCACAGCTCGCCACCTCCACCGCCGATTTGGACTTCGCGCAGTTCGAGGGGATCGAGGACCGCATCGCTCTCGCCGAGCGCGCGGTGGTCCTCACCGTGCTCTTCGAGCCGGTCGTCCGGCTGCTACGGCGCCTGGCCCAGGAGGACGCGAACCACCGTCGCCATGATCGCCGTGCGTGCGGGCGGGGCGAGCATCCGGAGGAGTGAGTTTCCAGCAGTGCACCGCCAGCACCCCCGCTCGCGACGGCAGCGAGGGCCGAAGTGCCGCAATTGAAGGCACTTCGGCCTCTCGGGAGGGTTCAGCTCGTGGCTACGGGGACCCGCTCGTCTGTGTCCTCCGGCACGTCGGTCTCCTTGATTCCGAACCGGTCGTAGAAGCGGGCGAGTGGGCCCGGAGCCCACCAGGCCGCCCTGCCCAGCAGCCTCATGACGGCCGTTCCCAGCAGGATGCGCACCACCAGCACATCCACCAGGACCGCGAACACCATGCCGACGCCGAAGAGCTTGATGGTCAGCACATCGCTCATCCCGATCGCCGCGAGCGGCACGCACATCAGCAGGGCGGCGCTCACGACCAGGCGGCCGATGGACTGCAGCCCGGTCGCCACGGCCTCCGTGCTGTCGCCCTGCTTGTCGTACTGCTCCCGCATCCGGGACACCAGGAACACCTCGTAGTCCATGGAGAGCCCGAAGATCAGCGCGAACAGCATGATCGGCATGTTGGGTTCGATGTTCCCGGTCGGGTCGAAGCCGAGCAGGTTGTGCAGATGGCCGTCCTGGAAGATCCAGACCAGGACGCCGAAGGTCGCGGTCAGCGACAGCATGTTCATCGCGATGGCCTTCAGCGGCAGCAGCACCGAGCCGAACGCGAGGAACAGCAGGAGGTACGTCATCACCGCGATGTAGAGCAGCATCCACGGCAGGGTCTCGCCCAGTGCGTCCAGGGTGTCGTCGTAGACCGCCGACTCGCCGCCGAAGTACGCCCGGGCGCCCGGCGGTTCGGGGACGTCCTTGAGCCGGTTCACCAGGTCTCGCGCGTCGGTCGAGATGGGATTGCCGTCGTAGGTGACCGACACCCGGGCCGTGGTGCCCTCGACTCCGGTGATGCCGGCGCTCGTGGCGCCCTCGGTGGCGCCGAGCCGCTCGGCGTACGCCTTCAGCGCCGCGCCCTGTTCCTTCGAGGTCCCGTCGGACTTCAGCACGAGCAGCGAGTCGATGGACTTCACCGCGTCGCCGTCGAAGTCGTTCTCCATGGCGTTGAAGACCTGGCGGCCCTCGGAACTGCTCCGCAGCTGCTGCGCGTTGATGGAACCGAACTCGATCTTCGAGAACGGCAGGGCGAGCGTCAGCAGCAGGCCCACCGCGCCCACCACCACGACCCACCGCCGCCGCATCAGGCCGTGCCCGAACCGGTACCAGGCACCCTCGCCCGCCGCTGTCGAACGCGCGGCCTTCTCGCGGCGCAGCGGGAAGGCGTTGACCTTCGGTCCCATGACGGCGAGCAGGGCGGGCAGCGCGACCAGTGAGAAGAGCACCGCCAGCAGGACCGCGGCCACACCGCCGTACGACATCGACTTCAGGAATGTCGACGGGAAGAGGGTCAGTCCGGCCAGCGCCGCCGCGACCGTGGTGCCGGAGACCATCACGGTGCGCCCGGCCGTGGCGAGAGTGCGCCCGATCGCCGCTTCGCCGGTGTAGCCGGCCGCCAGTTCCTCGCGGTAGCGGCTGACGATCAGCAGGCCGTAGTCGATGGCGACCGCGAGACCCAGGATGGTGACCAGGCTCATGGAGAACACGGACACGTCGGTGATGTTGGCGATGGTCCGCAGGACGGCCATCGAACCGAGGATGGAGAGCACGCCGACGAGCAGCGGGAGGAAGGCCGCGGTCAGACCGCCGAACACGACCAGCAGGAGCAGGAAGAGCACGGGGGCCGAGATGATTTCCGCGGTTCTCAGGTCGTGTTCGATCTTCTCGCTCGCCTGGTGGCCGGTGGGCACCGTTCCGCCCTGCAGGGTCTGAAGGCCGGGTGCCGGGATCTTGTCCTTGACCGCCTTGTACGCGTCCTCCTTGGCCTTCTCGCTGCTGCCGTGGAGGTTCAGGGCGACGTAGGTGGCGTGCCGGTCGTGGCTGACCTGCGCCGGCATCCTGGTGGTCCAGAAGTCCAGGTAGCCGGTCACCTCCGACTTCGGCAGGGACTCCAACTGCTTGACGACCGCCTGCTGGAAGGACGGGTCGTCGACGGTGCGGTCCTTGTCGCGGTAGACGATCACCGCGTCGGGTGTCCGCTGGGGGAACGCCTTCTCGGCGATGTGGGCCGCGCGCACGCTGTCCGAGCCGGGGTCCTGGAAGCCGAGCGGCGTCAGGGAGCCGAAAACTCCGGCACCGTAGGCCCCGGACAGGACGGCGAACAGCATGGTCAGTATCAGCACCGGCTTTCGCCTGCGGTACAGCAGACGCCCAAACCCCTCGAACATGACTTCTCCTAGATCGTTAGCCGGCGCCGGGCAGGACCGTTCGAAGGTCGGCGCCGAATGAACCGTAACAGCGTTTTCATTGCTCGATGCAACACAGTTGCACACCTCTCATCCGGAGAGGGGTCGAGCTCCTCTGTCCTGACCTGCTGGTATGCAAGAGGAGCTCGTTCGGAAGCGGCGGGTCCTGACGCGGGGTGCAGCGGACGACGGCAAGCCAAGGTGATACCGAGAAGCATTCGTAACGGCGTTGCAATACGATGGCGCCATGGCCAGGCTCAAGACACATGACGAAGCACTCCGGCTCCGGCTCCTGCACCGCGCGGCCGCCACGGTCTTCGACCGCGGCACTGCCGCGCTGAGCCTGCGACAGCTCGCTGCGGACGTGAAGACCTCGACCACGGCGGTCTACTCGCTGTTCGGCAACAAGGCGGGTCTGCTCAGCAGCCTGTACGAGGAGGCCGCGCGGCTCTTCGTCGCACGCCTGGCAGCCATCCGTCCCACGGACGACCCGGCGGGCGACGTGATCCGACTTGGGCTCGTCTATCGCGAATACGCCATCGCCAACCCGCATCTCTACGCGATCCTCTTCTCCGACCGCAGCGTCCAGTGCCCGTCCGGGTCGGAGTCGGAGAGGCCGCGTGAGGCCATCGAGACCTACCGGCCCCTCGTCGACGCCGTGCGGCGCGGACAGCAGGCAGGGCAGTTCAGTCCGGAGTCCGACCCGGAGGTCATCGCGCTGTCGGTCTGGGGAACGGCCCATGGCCTGGTGTCCCTGGTGCTGTCGGGGAACGAGCCGCCCGGGCTCGCGGTCGCCGACTGCTATGAGCGGGCCCTGGGGGTATTGGTAGCGGGGTGGCGAGTGAGCGAGGGGAAGGTTCAGGGGTCCGCGGACGTGCCGTGAGTCCGGACCCGGGATCGCTCCGGGCCTGAACGTACGGTTCAGTGGGACTCTTTCGGGTCGCGTTCCGCGAGGTGGTACGTGAGTCCCCGCTGCCGTGGCCGGTCTATCCGGTGGGGGCCCTTCTGAAATGATCAGTTCTGAAATGATCAGGCCGGTCGGATCCTGCGGGACACCGGACGGACTCGGTGGGCTGCGGGCTGTCACGTACCGCTGTGCCGCAGACTGGCTTCGATCGCTTGACCGACGAGGGGTGGATTTCATGGCTGACCGGGCTTTGACTCTGATGGCAGTGCACGCCCACCCGGACGACGAAGCTACGGGAACAGGGGGTGTCCTGGCGCGTTATGCGGCGGAGGGCATCCGCACGGTGCTCGTCACGTGCACCGACGGTAGCTGCGGTGACGGTCCGGGGGGCGCCAAGCCGGGCGACCCCGGGCATGATCCAGCTGCCGTTGCCGTGATGCGTCGCGGCGAGCTCGAAGCGAGCTGTGACGTCCTGGGGATCGGTCATCTCGAGCTGCTCGGATACGCCGACTCCGGGATGATGGGCTGGCCGGCCAACACCGCACCCGGATCGTTCTGGAGTACGCCCGTGGATGAGGCAGCCGCTCGGCTGGCCGAACTGATGCTGCGTTACGAGCCCGATGTCGTCGTGACCTACGACGAGAACGGGTTCTACGGCCACCCCGATCACATCCAGGCGAACCGGATCACGATGGCAGCGCTGTCGCTGACCGGGATGGCGTCGAAGGTGTACTGGACGACGGCGCCGCGCTCGATGATGGAGAAGTTCGGGCAGATCATGCGCGAGTTCGGCGCGGACTGGGAGGAGCCGGGTTCGTCCGAGGCCGGCGAGGGGCCCGAAATCGGCCTCCCCGACGAGGAGATCTCCACGTGGGTGGACACCACTGAGTTCGGCGGCCAGAAGTTCGACGCGCTGGCCGCGCATGCCAGCCAGAGTGAGAACATCTTCTTCCTGCGGATGGGCAAGGAGAGGTTCACGCAGCTCATGGGCGTGGAGACGTTCGTCCGGGTCCATGACACCACCGGCGCGCCCCTGCCCGAGAACGACCTCTTCGCCGGCCTGCGCTGAGCTCCGGTCGGCGGCCGTCCTGCGGACACACGGGGTCCCGCAGCCTGCACACGCCGCAGCCCGAGCGACGTTGTCGGAGCCTTCTTCCCGCAGCTGGTCAGATCCCTCGTCCCGGCTCAGGCACGCGACCGCGGCGTCGACGTCCCCGCGTTCCTCGGCGGAGCGCCAGCTCGCGACGGTGGCGGCGGCGGAGTGCCGGGTCTCGGGCATGGGTCTCTCGCGGTATCGGCGGCGCGATGGGATGTGCGGGTGCCGACGTGCTTGGTGGACGGGGTGCGCGGGGTGGCGGGTGTCAGCCGGTGAGCTTGTTCATCGTGCGGATCTGCTTGTCCAGGACCCAGGCGGGAGCGAAGCGGAGCATGCGTGCGCGTCCGGCCATGGGACCGGCGGCGTAGCGCAGCTTCGGCTTGGTGTCGGTGGCAGCCGTGACGATCGCCTTGGCGACGACGGCGGGGTCGTCACCGCTCTTGATCGCCTCTGTCATCAGGCGGTCGAAGACGTGCCGCTGGTCGGCGTAGGTCTGCAAGGGGGTGTCGGGCTTGGCGCTGTTGGCCTCGAATCCGGTGTTGGTGTAGGCGGGTTCGACGAGGAGCGAGCGGACGCCGTACTGGCGGACCTCGTGATCCAGGGACTGGGAGTAGCCCTCGATCGCGTGCTTGGACGCGCCGTAGACGGCCATGTAGGGAGCGGGGATGAAGCCCTGTACGGACGAGAGGTTGATGATGCGGCCGCGTCCCTGGGCGCGCATGTGTGGCAGGACCTCCTTCACCATGCGCATGACCCCGAAGACGTTGATGTCGAAGACACCCTGCGCCTGTGCGAGTGAGGTTTCCTCGGCCGCGCCGATCGAGCCGATGCCGGCGTTGTTGACCAGGACGTCGATCCGCCCGAACCGGTCGATCACCTGCTGGACCACGGCGGTGACCGACTTGTCACTGACCACGTCGAGGTCGAAGAACGTCACGCCCTGGAGCGGGGTGACGCGTGAGGTGTCGCGGCCGGTGCCGGCCACCTCGAAACCCGCCGCGACCAGCGCGAGGGCGGTCTGCTTGCCGATGCCGGAGGACGCGCCCGTCACGAGGGCCACCGGTCGATTTGTCGTCATCATGCGCTCCCGAACTCGCTGAGAAACCGATCGGTTTCCCCATGCCCTCACTGTAAACCGGTCGGTTTCCACTGCGCAAGCTCAAGCAGGGAACTGATCCCGGGCCGCGTCACCGGCCGGCTTCGGCTTGAGCTGGCCGGCGCCCGTCGGCAGGGCATGCGCCGGATGAGCAGGCAGGAGAGACGCGGGAGCGTCATCCCCGCGCTGCGATCGCGAGTTCGCGCTCAAGGGCTACTACGGCACCTCTGCCAGGGCGATCGCCAGGCGTGTCGGTGTCACGCAGCCGTACCTCTTCCGACTCTTCCCGGGCGAGAAGGCGATCGCCGCCGCCTTGACGCGGAGCACGGAAGAAGTGCTTGCAAACGAACGCCCGCCTGGCGTTCGAGAGCGTGGCCAAGGATGAGGGGTGCGAGCAGGCCTCCCGTGCCATGAGCAGCTCAATGGCGATCGGTTACACGCGGCCGGTCTCGGCGCACCCCGAAACGCTCCAGATGCAGATGCGGGGATACGCCGCCGCGGCAGCCACCAGGCGGTAGAAGCCCTCGGCGGCGTCCGGTGAGACGGGCACGAGCCCGTGCGCCGGGCCGGTGAGCAGGGGGCGTGGGCTGCCGTCCGGTGCGGAAGCTCCTGAAGGAATCCGGGCCTGCGGGATCAGGGCTGATCGCTGATGGCTCGGTAGGCCGCGGTGAACAGGGTGTAGCACAGGTCGATCAGTTCCTCGACGGTGGCGTTCTGGTGGCCCAGCGTCCAGTCCACGAGGAGTTCGTTGACTCCGCCGACCAGACTCATCGCGGTCATGGTGAGCCGGCTGGAGGAGGCTTCCGGGTCAGGGAGCGGTCCGACGACGGCGGCGACCATGGCGGCGAATTCGTGCAGGACCTCACGGCGCCGTACTTCGAGGCGGGGACTGGCGCCCACGACCTCGATGAGCACCAGGCGGGCCATGCGGGCGTCGCCGGCCAGTGTGCGGATGAACACCTCGAGGCCGGCGCGCAGCTGGGCGTCGACATCGGGTGCGGCAGCGGCTGCGGCCTGCGCGGTTTCGGCTTGGATCGCAGTGATCAGCTCGTTGTAGACCCCGGCGAGAAGGTCTTCACGGTCGCGGAACGACTCGTAGAAGTAGCGCTCGGTCAGTCCGGCATGCGAGCACACCTGCTTGACGGAGGCTGAGGCGTATCCGACCGTGCCGAACATGTCGAGGCCCGCCTGGATGAGGCGGGTGCGGCGCTCCTGCTGTCGTTGCGCCGCATCGCGCCCGCCGTAGCGCCGCCCAGCGGTCTGTGTGCCGGTCATTTCTCCCCTTCGCAGAGGTGTTGACACCGGTGTGCTCCGAACTGACACTCTAGCTTGTCAGTTCATCTGACATGGCATCGTGTCAGACACGCGTGGGGGCCGCTTGCCGCTCGGCGTTCCGCTCATGCTCAGGGCAAGAAAGGGGCTCGACCGTGGCAGCACCGCCCAAATACCCGTACACGTCCAGCCGAAGAGACCGCGACAGGCTCCCCCGCACACAACCGCTGACCGGACGGGTGATCGCGGTCACCGGGGCGGGCCGCGGAATCGGGCGTGCCGTCGCGGCCCGGCTCGCCGCGGCCGGAGCGGCCGTGGCGATCGGCGACCTCGACGCGGAGGTCGCCATGGAGGCGGCTGGTGCCATCGGCGCGCATCCCGGTGGCCGACTGCTCGGGCTGTCTCTCGACGTCACCGACACACCTTCCTTCGAAGACTTCCTGCGCACCGTCGAGACCCGGCTGGGGCCGATCGACGTACTGGTCAACAACGCCGGAATCATGTGGGTGGGCCCCTTCGAGGAGGAACCGGAGGAAGCCGCCCTGCGCCAGTTCGACGTCAACGTCCACGGCGTACTGCGGGGGATGAAACTCATGATCCCGGGGATGCGGAAACGCGGTCGCGGCCACGTGGTGAACATTGCCTCCGCCGCCAGCAAGGTCGCCCCGGCCGGCGAGGCGACCTACGCGGCGACGAAGCACGCCATCCACGGCTACAGCACAGCCGTCCGCGCCGAACTGCGCGGCACCGGCGTGCACGTGTCCTTGGTGATGCCCGGCGTCGTGGACACCGAGCTGGCCGTGGGCACCGCGACCGGACCCACCCGACGCCTGACGGCAGATCAGGTGGCCGACGCGGTGCTCGACGTCGTGCTGCGCCCGCGGTTCGAGGTCTTCGTTCCCCGCCAGGTGGCCGCCCTGACCCGGTTGGCCGCGGTGCTGCCGGGCCGGGCCCGCGACGCCCTGCATCACCTCCTCGTCCCCGACCAGCTCGCCGCCCTGCCCGACCGGTCGGTCCGCGCGGCCTACGAGCAGCGCACCCGGACCGCCCGCCATCCCGAAAGTTGAGCCCGTGACCACCACGCCCAAGCCGGCGCCCAGCGCGACGAAGGCCCAGGACGCCGCCGCTCCGCGTCCCATCCCCGAATTCGGAGGGGTCCACGAGGTATGGCCCCGCGGTGACCGGCTGCGCGCCGTGCGCGGCGCCGCGGCCACCTACCGTGAGCGGTTCGTCCAGCAGGGCCGCATCCACGCCGTCCGCAGTTTCGACATCGCCGCCGCCCCGTACCCGACCCGGTTCGGCTTCCACGGCGCCGCGCTCGCCGTCAACCCGTTCGTGAGCATCGTCAACCGGATGCTCGTCGTACAGTTCGACGGCTTCGACGGTGAGCCGAAAACACTGGTGTGGGAGCCGACCGTCGCCGCCGGAACGGCTCAAGCGCCGTTCTACGCCCAGCTCAAGCGTCTGGCGGGGGACTTTCTCACCGAGCACGTCTTCGCCCGCTTCTACCAGGACCCGAACACCGTCCTGCCCTCCTGCGGTCTGCGACCCGAGGACGTGGACTTCGTCAGCTTCGACCACCTGCACGTCCAGGACGTGCGCATGATCATGGGAAGCACCAGCACCATTCCCGGCGAACGGGCGCCCCGCGAAGCGCTGTTCCCGCGCGCCCGGTTGTTGGTGCACCGCAGGGAGCTGGGCACCTTCGAATCGACGCATCCGATGCAGTGGGCCTGGTACGTCGACGGAGGCATGGACGGGGTACCGCCCGAGCGCGTCACCGCCTTCGACGGCGATGTCGAACTCGGCGTCGGCGTCAGCCTGCTGTGGACCCCCGGCCATACGGACGGCAACCACTCCCTGGTGCTGAACACCCCGGACGGGGTGTGGGTCTCCTCCGAGAACGGCATCTCGGCCGACAACTGGCAGCCCGAGCTCTCCCGCATCCCCGGGGTGCGCCGCCACGCCGCGTTCTACGGCCATGAGGTGGTGCCCAACGCCAACACACTGGAGGACTCTCTCGACCAGTACGACTCCATGGTCAAGGAGAAGACCCTCGCCAGCCCCAGCCGACGCGATCCACGCTGGCTGCAGATCCTGCCCTCCTCGGAGCTGGCCCCCTTCAAGCGGCACTGGCCGGTGCTGCCCAGCTTCTTCCACGGCGGTCTGAACTACGGCGAGTTGACGCCTGCCAGCGGTGGCCGATGACCGGCCCGGCCGCCCGCCGGATCGCCGCGGACGGCGTGGAGCTGGCCGCCTACCAATGGGGAGCCTCCACGGCTCCTCCGGTGGTGCTGGTCCACGGCTATCCGGACACCAGCGCCGTCTGGCGCCCAGTCGCCGAGCGCCTGGCCGACCACTTCCACGTCACCGCCTTCGACGTGCGGGGAGCCGGTGCCTCCCACCGGCCCAGGGGGCTGCGCGCCTACCGGATGTCCCGCCTGGAAGCCGACCTTGAGGCGGTTCTCGACGCCGTGAGCCCCGACCGCCCGGTGCACCTGGTCGGACACGACTGGGGGTCGATCCACTCCTGGGAGTCGGTCACCGGCACCCGCCTGGCCGGGCGGATCGCCTCGTTCACCTCCATCTCCGGACCCTGCCTGGACCACGTCGGCCACTTGATCCGGGCCCGCCTTCGGCCGCGGCATCCGGATCTGCCGAAGATGCTGCGGCAGGCCGCACGGTCCTGGTACATCGCCTACTTCCATCTCCCGCTCCTGCCCGCCCTGACCTGGAGAGCACTGGGACACCGCTGGCGCGCCTTCCTCACCGGCTCCCAAGGCGTACCCGAGCACACCCCCTACCCCGCGCCGACGCTGGCCCGCGACGCCGTGTCCGGCACCGCGCTGTACCGCGCCAACGTGCTGCCCCGCCTGCTGCGTCCCCGGGACCGGCCGACCACCGTCCCGATTCAACTCATCATCCCCACCCGCGACTTCTGCGTGACCCCGGTGCTGTCGTACGGAGTGGAGCACTGGACGCGCCGGATACAACGGCGCCCGATCGACGCCGGGCACTGGGTACAGCTCAGCCACCCCGAGGAGGTCGCGTCCCGGATCGCGGAATTCGCCCGCCGCATCGAAGACGCCTCCCGCCGGAGTCCGGACCACACCGCGCACCCGATCTGACAGCCCAACAGCCCAACAGGCCAGCAGTACTGGATGACTGCCTGACCGCCCTTCCGCACACACCGATCGCCGACGGAGGAGGAACCTGTCATGTTCCGAGCCGCACATGCCCACCCGGAGAGTCCGTCCGAGCCCATCGACCACCACGACCTGGTGCTGCAACCCCGGGACGTCACCTTCGACTGGGGCGCCACCCCGCTGCACTGGCTGCCGGGTGAGCCCTTCGCGACCCACACCTTCGATGTGCTCCACCTCATGCTCCCCGAGCTCGAACGCTGGTTCGTGCGCACCTTCGAGCAGGCACTGCCACTGATCACCGACGACCGGCTGCGCGAGGACGTACGCGGCTTCATCGGCCAGGAAGCGATGCACGCCGAGGCGCACCAGGAGGTCCTGGAGCACCTGCTCACCAAGGGGCTGGACCCGGCTCCGTACACCCTGCAGTCCGAATGGATCTTCCGAAGGGTGCTGGGAGACCGGCCGGAGCTGACGCCGGCCGCCACCCACGCGCACCTCCTCCAACGGCTTGCCCTGATAGCGGCCTTCGAGCACTTCACCGCGTACATGGGGCACTGGATTCTCAGCAACGGGCACCTGGACCAGGCCGGCGCGGACCCCGCGATGCTCGATCTGTTCCGCTGGCACGGCGCGGAGGAGGTCGAACACCGTTCGGTGGCGTTCGACCTGCTGGTGCACCTCGATCCCCGGTACCGGCGCCGAGTGGCCGGCATGCTCGTCACCGCTCCGGTGCTGACCCGGCTTTGGATCCGCGGAGTCCGCTTCCTTATGAGCGCCGACCCCGAACTCGACGAGCGGGTCGAGGTCCGCTTCCGCGACTACCTGGCCGCCGCCCGCAAGGACCTGTTGCCGCCACCGGGCGCGTTCGCCCGCTCGGTGCTGCGCTACTTCCGCCCCGGCTACCACCCGACCCAGGAGGGCTCGACCCAGCAGGCGGTCGCCTACCTGGCGGCGTCCCCCGCTGCCCGAGCTGCTGCCCAATGACTCAGCAACCAGCAAGGCATCCCATGGACATCAGCACACCCCTCTCTCGGCCGCCGGACCTGTACGGCCGACCGCGCGGCGACTCCTTCATGCGGAAGCTGGAGGCTTTCAGCGACAACGCGGTCACGCGCCTCGCGCGGCGCGGCACTCCTCCCAGGCGCCCGCCGGCCACCGAGATGCCCGCGATCCGGGAACTGGTGGTCGCCGCCAGGCACCAGGAGGCCGAGGATGTCGTCTCCCTGCGGCTGGCAGCACCCGACGGGGCCATGCTGCCGCCCTGGCAGCCCGGTGCCCACATCGAAGTGCACCTGCCCTCCGGCCGCAAGCGGCAGTTCTCCCTGTGCGGAGACCCTGCCGACCGGTACCGGTACCGCATCGCGGTGCGCCGCGTCGCCAACGGCGGAGGCGGTTCGGCCGAGGTTCACGACACCCTCGGAGACGGTGTGCGGGTCGCCGTCACCGCGCCCCGGAACGCCTTCCCCTTCGCCGCCGAAGCATCGGTCCTGCTCATCGCGGGCGGCATCGGAATCACCCCGATCCTGCCGATGGCCCGGGAAGCCGCCCGACGCGGGCTGGACTGGAGGCTCGTGCACACCGGCCGCAACCGCGGCTCGATGCCCTTCGCGGCAGAGCTGGCCGAACTCGCGGCCGCAGCCCCTGGCCGGGTCTCCATCCGTCCTGACGACGAGTCCGGCGTGCCCGAAGCAGCCGATCTGTTGAGCTCGATCCCGGCGGCGGGTGCGGTGTACTGCTGCGGGCCCGCGCCCATGATCGACGGCGTTCGGCGCGCGTTCGGTGGCAGCCGCGCGTCAGCCCTGCACTTCGAGCGCTTCGCCCCGGCCCCGATCACGGACGGCCGTCCCTTCGAACTGCAGCTGGGCGACACCGGACGGGTTCTGCCGGTGCCGTACGACCGCTCCGCCCTGGATGTTCTCCACGAGGCCCTGCCGGACATGCCGTTCTCCTGCCGCCAGGGGTTCTGCGGCACCTGCCGGGTAAGGGTGGCCCATGGCCATGTCGATCATCGTGACCGTCGGCTCACGGCCACCGAACGTGCGGAGGGCGCCATGCTGCCCTGCGTCTCGCGTGCACCGGAAGGAGAGCGGTTGGTGCTGGAGGTGTGAGCGATGACCGAGCGCCCGTAGAGCGCGGCCGTCACCGCGAGGAACCTCAGCGGCAGCGTTGATACCCGACCCTTGGCGTGACCCACCGCCTGGACGATGAGAGGGTCTGGGACACCGGCCAGATCCAGCGGCAAGTCGAGCCACCAGGCCGACCACACCGTTCTGCGCGGACACGGACTGCCCGCGGGACACGCCGTGTTCGCTTGGCCGGCGCCACCGCGACCGATGGCGCGATGAAGCCGTAGGTGACCCGGTGGTTCTGGACGGTGCCCAGGAAGTCGGCCAGCTCGGAGCGGGGCATGACGACCAGCGTCGCCCGCGCCTGCAACGCCGCGTTGAGCAGCATGGTCATGCCGTAGCTGTGGAAGAAGGGCAGTACCGCGAGGATCTTGTCCTCGGATTTCATCGCGAGCAGCGGCCGGATCCGCGCCGTGTTGGCCACCAGGTCGCGGTGGGTGGGCATGACGCCCTTGGGGTTGCCGGTGGTTCCGGAGCTTTAGGGCAGCACCGCCAGGTGGGTGGCGGGATCGAAGTCGACCTGCGGTGCCGCAGCGCCCGGGCCGAGCAGGTGGTCGGCGTTCGGGTGTCCGGTGGCGGCAGCACCGTCGCCGTCGAGGACGCAATGTCATGGGCGCTGAACAACGCGTTGATCGTGGCCGCGGTGGCACCGGACCGCAGAATGCCGTGGAAGGCCACGGCGAACCGTGACGAGTTCGGCGCCAGGAGGCCCACCACGTCGCCGCGCCGGGTGTATGGAAGGAGGCTGGGGCGGTTCGCCGCCACCAGGGGAGCGCGCAGGGACGGGAACGACCTTTCGTGCGGAGGGCCGGGTAGCGGAGTTGAGAATTGTCCGAGACCCGGCCCGCCGCCCAAGAGATACGCGAAAGAGTGATCCTCTCGACCCTTGTTCGATATTCGCCGTCCATGAGCCAGGCTGACGAGCTCGGTCGCCGTTGGCTGTGAGGGGCGCTGATCTGCCAGATGATGTGGCCGCAGGCCTGTGTTTCTATTCAGCCGTGGCGAGAATCAGCGCGAAGCCGGCGTCGGAGTCTGCCCAGAGTTCACGCGTTCGGAGGCCGGCTTCGGCCATTTCCCCCTGCAGCCCCTCCGTGGTGAACTTGGCGCTGCGCTCGGTGATCCATTCCTCTCCGCGCCCGAAGTGCACCGCCAGGTCAAGTTCCCGGACCTTGACGAGCTGGTCGACTCGGCTGCGCAGCCTCATCTCGATGTGACTTTCCGCGCCGTTCCACATCGATACGTGGTCGAAGGCGTCGGGGTCGAAGTCGGCGTCCAGTTCGTGGTTCAACACGTGCAGCAGGTTCTTGTTGAACTCGGCCGTGACGCCCTGACCGTCGTCGTAGGCGACGGTCATTTCGTGCTCCTGCTTGATCAGGTCGGCACCGATCAGGAGGAAGTCCTCGGGACGCATGATGTCCCGGAGCCCGCGGAGGAAGGGCCCCCGGGCGGGGCGCCGGAAATTCCCCAGCGTGCTGCCGAGAAAGGCGATGAGCCGCGGGCCGCCCGCGGGCAGCGTCGGCAGGACGAGCGGAGCGGTGAAGTCGGCACGGAGGGCGTGCAGACGGATCCCCGGATAGTCCTGGACCAGTTGGGCGCTTGCCTGATGGAGCGCGTCCCCACTGACGTCGATGGGGACGTAGTTCAGGTCGGCCGGCCCCAACGCCTCGATGATCAGCTTGGATTTCGTCGAACTCCCGGATCCGAGCTCGACCATGCTGCGGGCCCCGGTTCGCGCGGCCACGTCCCGAGCGTGGAGCTGGAGCAACCCCAGTTCTGCCCTCCACAAGGGGTATTCAGGGAGCTGGGTGATCTCCTCGAAGAGTTCGCTGCCCCGGGCGTCGTAGAACCACGTGGGCGCAGTGGACTTGGGGGTGCTCGTCAGCCCGCCGTGGATATCGGCGCGCAGTGCCGTGGCGTAGTGCTCGGCGTCGAGGGTGTCGGTGTAGCCGTAGGTGCGGGTGCCGGACATGATTGCCTCGTTTCAGTCGACGTCGTGGCGGTGGGTACCTGGAGTGACCGCGGGAGCCAGAAGTCAGGCCCGGTTCTCCCCTTGGGGCGGACGCCCCGCTCGAGGTCGGGTCGGAATCTGGCGCTCTGCGTCACCAGCCGGAGTCGACTGGCATTGCGAAAGGGAGCGCAGGACGTCGGCGCGCAGGGCGGCGGCGGTGGCGTCCTCGGGCAGGGTGCGGATGATGTGGAACGGGCTCACCTGCCGGTCTCCTTGAGTGGTGCGGATGCCGTGTCCGTGCTCGGTTCCTTCAGTGGGGTGAGCAGGACGTCGGCGCGGCTCGCCGCGAGCAGGGTGCGGTCGGGGACCTCCTGCCAGCGCGGATCGTCGTCGTACGGTTCCGAGGCGACGACCGTGCCCCGGCCGGGCACCGCCAGATACCAGAGGGTGTCGCCCCATGCGGTCGCGGTGATGGACTCCCCGTCGGTGAGGAGCAGGTTGAGGCGCGCACCGGAAGCCGCCGCGGCGACCTCCAGCACCGTGTCCGCCAGGGCCTGGCTCCCCGTGTCCCCGGCGCGCAGCCTGGCGAGGACCAGCGCCCAGACGAACGCGGAGTCGTTGCGCGCCTCCATGGACAGCAGGTCCACGGCGGGCAGGGAACCGGTGAGCGACTCCAGTGAAGCCGGCCAGCCCGGGACCGCCCCGTTGTGGCTGAACAGCCAGGTCCCGGCCGCGTACGGCGCCGCAGCGGCCTCCGCGTCGGCACCGGCCAGCGTCGCGTCCCGTACGGCGGCCAGCAGCGCCCCGCTGCGGACGACCCGGGCCAGGTCGGCGAAGGACAGGTCCGCCCAGATGGGCCCGGCCCGGCGGTAACGGGCCGGTACCGGGTCTCCCTCCGCATACC
This sequence comes from Streptomyces sp. NPDC060000, assembly GCF_042737375.1. Lineage (NCBI taxonomy): Bacteria > Bacillati > Actinomycetota > Actinomycetes > Kitasatosporales > Streptomycetaceae > Streptomyces > Streptomyces sp. NPDC060000. The sequence goes on along the minus strand of NZ_JBHWUU010000023.1, from coordinate 11,832 downwards.
AACCCACTCCGAAACCATCGGCGTTGACCGTCCCGTACCGCTGCCGCCGGGGCGCCCACGACTGGCGGTACAGGCTGTGCGGTGGCTCCGTGAGGAGCCGGCCGAGCGGCTCCACGGGTCCCAGGTACGCCACGTGACGGCACATCAGACGGCTCCCGGGCGGGCCGTGCGGAACCCGGAGAAGATCTGCCGCCGGATCGGGTAGTCCCAGTTGCGGAACGTGCCCCGGCAGGCCACCGGATCCACCGCGAACGAACCGCCGCGCAGCACCTTGTACTCGGGGCCGAAGAACACCTCCGAGTACTCCTTGTACGGGAACATCCTGAAACCGGGGTACGGAAGGAAGTCGCTGGACGTCCACTCCCATACGTCGCCGATCAACTGCCTTACTCCGAGCGGGGATTCACCGGCCGGATAGCTGCCCGCCGGGGCCGGGCGCAAATGACGCTGGCCCAGGTTGGCGTGCTCGGGGCCGGGGTCGGCGTCGCCCCACGGGTAGCGCGTCGAGCCGCCCGTCGCCGGGTCGAAGCGGGCCGCCTTCTCCCACTCGGCCTCGGTCGGCAGCCGGCGTCCGGCCCAGCGGGCATAGGCGTCGGCCTCGTACCAGCACACGTGCAGTACCGGCTCGTCGGGCGGTACGACCTCGGTGACTCCGAACCGGCGGCGCAGCCACTGCCCGCCGTCCCGGTGCCAGAACAGCGGCGCGTGGATACCGCTCCGGCGGACGTGCGCCCAGCCCTCCGTCGTCCACCAGCGCTCGTCGTCGTAGCCGCCGTCCTCGATGAACGCCAGGTACGCGCCGTTCGTCACCGGGGTCGTGTCGATGTGGAAGGACGCCACCTCACGCCGGTGCGCGGGCCGTTCGTTGTCCAGCGCCCAGGGCTCCCCGGAGCTGCCCATCGTGAACGGGCCGCCGGGCACGAGGACTTCGGCCGGGCCGGTGTGCAGCCCCACCGGCTCCGGATCGGGAGCGGTGAGGGCCGGCGGTCCCACGCGGAGCTGATGGGTGATCAGCATCGTCTCGTCGTGCTGCTGTTCGTGCTGGGCGATCATCCCGAAGGCGAAACCCGCCTCCGTCAGCCGGGTGCCGCCGAAGTCGGCCGACTCCAGCACGTCCATCACCCGGCCGCGCACCTCCGCCGCGTACCGGCGGGCCTCCACGGGCGGCAGCAGGGGCAGGGTGGGCCGTTCGGCGCGCGAGTGTTCGAAGGCGTCGTACAGGCCGTCGATCTCGGGGCGCATCGCCTCACGGCCGGCCACCGCGCGCAGCAGCCACAACTCCTCCTGGTTGCCGATGTGGGCGAGGTCCCACACCAGCGGTGACATCAGGGGGGAGTGCTGGGCGATGAGGTCCGGCTCCTCGACGCAACTGGTCAGCAGTGTGGTGCGCTCCCGGGCCGTGGTGAGGGAGGCGAGCACACGGGCCCGGAGGGTGTCCGCGTCCAGGGCCGGTTCGGCCTGTGGGGCGACACCGTCCAGCGCGGGCCCGGTGGCCAGGGCGGGGTCGGTCATGGGCGGAGATCCTTCCCGTACGCGCGGGTGTCCTTGCCGCGCAGGCGGTCGAGCTGGTCGTCGGCCGGAGTGCGGCCCCTGCGGACGTACCGCTCCAGGTAGTCCGTCACGGCGTCCGTCACCGCCTCGGTGGCGCCGAGGCGGGGGAGGGCCCGCACAGCCGTGGTGAAGCAGGCGACGGCGACCTCGTGCAGCTCCGGGTCGGTCAGCGCGTACCGGGCCGCGTCGATCCACAGCGGATTGTGCGGAGCCGGCAGCGGCTGGGCCCGTTCGGCCAGCGGCTTCACCGCGCGATAGACGATCTCGGCGGCCTCCGGGTCGTCGAACAGCGCCGTCGTCACGGCGAGCGGGACGATCCAGCCGTCGTCGCCGGGCTGCGCGTCGATCATGCGCAGTTCCAGGTGGCCGCGCGGTCTGACCGGCGGGAACAGTGTGCTGATGTGATAGTCGAGATCCTCCCGGGTGGGTGCTCCCGTCCGGGTCCACTGCCGGAACGTGAGCCTGTCGGGCACTTCCCACGGCCCGCTGTCGCGCCGGACGCACATCACGGGCGCGTCGAGCACGTGCCGGGCCCACGCCGCGCGCGGATCGCCGGCCAGGGCGGGTCCGCCCGCGCGGCCGGCGCCGATCTCCGTCCACAGCAGCTGCCGGGTGGAGCGCCAGCCGGTGGGGGCGCCGCCGAGCAGCGGGGAGTTGGCGAAGGCCGCCACCAGCACCGCGCCCAGCGTGTGCGCGAGCCACCAGCGCCGTCCGTGCCCCAGCGGGCCGGGTTCCTCGTGCCCGGCGTCCAGGCAGACCTGCACGGAGGCCGAGGTGCACATCATGGCCCGGCCGGCCGGGCCCGTGCGGTCGAGGTACGCCTCCATGGCGTCGTAGCGGGGCTCGTGCAGGAACCGCCGGGGTGTGTGCCAGGGGTCGGTGCCGTGGCCGGAGAGAGCGAGTCCGTGCTCTCTCAGGGTCGCGCGGACGGCGGCCAGATCGGCGGAGACGATGCCCACGCACTCCATGAGGGAGGCGGCGGGCGGTGAGCTCAGTTCCAGCTGGCCGCCGGGTTCGACGGTGAGCGGCGAGCTCAGGGGCACGGTCCGCAGCGCGGCGTACGCCCCTTCGAGCCGTTCGGGTGTGACGGGGAGCTGCGGCGCGCGCAGCTCGTGGATGAGCCATTCCACCTCGACCCCGACGGTGCGGGGCGGGCCGGTCTTGAAACAGATCCCCTTGACCAGGGCCTCCACCTCGGCTTCGGTGAGGGCGCTGCGGGGCTCCGTCTCGTCGGTACAGTGACTGACCGAGTCGGACATGTCGGGATCCTCCTGAGATTCCACCATGCCATTGGTCCGGCCTCGGTGCGGCCGGACCGGCGTCGCTCGTCCCACCCAAAACCCTCGAACGGATTCGCACAAGGGTGCACAACGGTCTATACGGGATTCGGTTCGAGCTGTTTTCCAGGCGTTTCCGACCGGTCCGCGGAGGATTCCCGTCCCGGGAAACTCTGTTGCACGCGATGTCCAGGATCGCTCACGATGCGTGTATGAGCACGACGGGGGAGGCGGGCGGGGCGGGGGTGACCGCGCGGCGCGCGGCCATGGAGTCCACGGGGGTGGCGCCATGAGCGCGCGGCTGCGCGGCATCGCGCGGGAGACGGAGGCGATCGTCGAGGCGGGGTCCTACCGCGCGTCCGACGGGCGCGCGGTCTCCCTCCGTGCGGCAGTCGAGGCCGCCCGGGCGGGGACGCGGATGGTGGGTCCGGGACCGGTCGAGGTACCGGCGAGCGGGTCCGTGAACGCACCCGTGCGCGGCTCCGGTGACCCGCACGCCGAAGGTCGGGCCGCTGACGGTCCTGGCGTCGAGGCTTCGGCCGCCAGGGGTATTGCCGTCGGGAGCTCGGCCGCCCAGGTCTCGGGTGCGGAGGGTTCGGTGGCCAGGGGTTCGGCCGCCCGAGGTTCCGGCTCCGGGAGCTCGGCCACCCAGGTTTCCGGTGCCGAGGGTTCAGCGGTCAGGGGTTCCGGCTCCGGGAGCTCGGCCACTCGGGGCTCGGGCGCCGTGGGTTCGTTCATCGGGCGCACGCTCGTCGAGGTCACCGGTGAGAGCAGTCTGGAGGCCGCCGGGCGGCTTGCCGGGGCAGGCCCGGTCGCCGTGCTGAACTTCGCCTCGGCGCGCAATCCCGGCGGCGGCTACCTCAACGGGGCCCAGGCGCAGGAGGAGGCCCTGTGCCGGGCCTCCGCGCTGTACACCTGCCTGCTCACGGCCCGGGAGTTCTACGACCACCACCGCGCCCACCGCGACCCGTTCTACACGGACAGGGTCATCCACTCACCGGCCGTGCCCGTCTTCCGTGACGACCGGGGGCGCCTGCTCGACGAGCCCTACGCCGCCGGCTTTCTGACCTCCGCCGCCCCGAACGCGGGCGTGGTGCTGCGGACGGCCCCGGAGCGCGCGTCCGAACTGCCGCACGCGCTGGCCGTCCGCGCCGAACGGGTCCTGGAGACGGCCGCCGCCCACGGCTACCGGCGCCTGGTGCTGGGTGCCTGGGGCTGCGGGGTGTTCCGCAACGACCCCGCGCAGGTGGCGGGAGCGTTCCGGGCGTTGCTCGGCCCCGGTGGGCGATTCGAGCGGACGTTCGAGCATGTGGTGTTCGGAGTGCTGGACCGGACGCCCGGGGCCGTGGTGCTGGGTGCCTTCGAGCGGACGCTCGGCCGGCGGAGCCCTCAGGTCCAGCCGTAGCGCTCGTGCAGCCGGTGCCGGACCAGGTTGAACCTCATCCGGTCCAGCGCACAGGCCTCGCGGCGCATGCCCTCCTCGTGCAGCCGCAGGACACGGTCGGCGTCCACCCAGGAGTCCCGCCCGGTCCGGTCCCAGGGGCCGCTGCCGATCGGCACCCATTCGCGGTCCCCGTCGTGGCGCTTGCTGGAGAGCTGTACGGCGAGGAAGGTCCCGCCCGCCTCCCGGGCCACGACGAGCACCGGGCGGTCCTTGCCCCGGCCGTCGTTCTCCTCGAAGGGAACCCAGGTCCAGACGATCTCGCCGGGGTCCGGGTCGCCGTCGTGCGCGGGGGAGTACTCGGTGCGCACCCGGCCGACCCCGCGGGGGTCGGCCTCGGTGGTGGCGGAGGGGCCGGAGCGGCCCGGGACGTCTTCATCGGTAAACGCGGTCACGGGGGCACCTTAAGGGCTGCCCCCGTGACCACGTCCTCAGCGGGTCACTTCTCCTCGATCGGCACCTTCTGCGAAGGCGGGCCCGCGGTCCCGTTGAGCGCCGAAGTCCCGTTCGCGGCCTGTCCGTTCGGGGACTGCCCGGTCTGGTTCATCGAGGCGAGCAGCTGACGGGCCAGACCGAGTCCCGTCCCGCCCATGGTGAGCGCCTTGGCGAACACGTCCGCCATGCCGTCGGCGCCGTTGAGCAGCACCATGTTGTCGACGTTGCCGAAGGCGGAGGCGCCGGCCTTCACGATCTCCGGCCAGTTCTCGGCCAGTTGCTGGGCGACGACCGCCTCCTGGTTCTCGGCGAGCGCGGCGGCCCGGGCCTTGATGGCCTCCGCCTCCGCGAGCCCCCGCGCCCTCGCCGCCTCGGCCTCCGCCAGACCCCTGGCCTGTGCGGCGGCCGCCTCGGCCTCACCGGTGGCCCGGGTGGCTGCCGCGCCGGCCTCACCCCGGGTCCTGGTCGCCTCGGCCTCGGCGCCGGCGGCGGCCTTCACCCGGGTCGCCTCGGCGGCGGCCGCGAGCTCCGTCTCCTTCGCCTTTGCCTGCGCCGCCGAGATCCGGACGTCGCGCTCCGCCTCGGCCAGGGTGCGCTTCTCGTAGGCCTTCGCGTCCGCCGGCTTGCGGACGTCCGCCTGGAGTTGCTGCTCACGCCGATGCGCCTCGAGTTCGGCGACCCGCGTCTCCTGGACGACGACCTCCTGCCGGGAGGCCGCGTCGGCGAGGGGCCCCGCCTGGCGGGCCTTCGCGGCCGCCTTGTCCCGCTCGGCCTGGTAACCGGCCTGAAGGATCTCGCTGTCCCGGGTGGCCTCCGCCATCCGGGCGAACGAGGCCTGCTCGGCCTCCGTGGCGAGACGGTTCGCCTCCGCCTGCGCGATCCGCGCGTCCCGCTGGACGGCCGCCGCGTGCGGCATCGCCAGGTTCCGTATGTAGCCGGTCGGGTCCTCGATCTCGTGGATCTGGAGCGAGTCCACGATCAGGCCCAGCTTCTCCATCTCCGTACCGCACGCGGCACGGGTCTGCCCGGTGAGCTTCTCCCGGTCGCGGATCATCTCCTCGACCGTCAACCCGCCCACGATGGACCGCAGATGACCGGCGAAGACGTTGTGCACCCGCTCCGACATCAGCTTCTGCTGGTCGAGGAAGCGCCGGGCCGCGTTGGCGATCGACACGAAGTCGTCGCCCACCTTGAAGATGACCACGCCCCGCACCTTGAGCGGAATGCCCTGGTGCGTCGCGCAGTCCACATGCAGTTCGGTCTCGTTCAGGTCGAGCGACAGCTTGCGCACCACCTGGACCCCGGGCATCACCAGTGTTCCGCGCCCGGTGACGATGCGGAAACCCATGCCCGCCTCGAGGCCCTCCGTGCGGTGGTTGGAGCCGGAGATGACGAGTGCCTCGTTGGGTTCCGCGACGCGCCACATCATCTTGAACAGACCGATCACAACGAGAACGGCGGCAACCGCCATCCCCGCAACGACGCCGACAACCATCGGCATACGCCCCCTTTTGATGGTGCCCTTTCGGCACCGAACGAAGGGAGTGTGCGCCTGCCGGGATCAGGGTTGAAGACGGGGGCGAAACCTTGTTGCAATCTTGACGCGTACGTTCCCGAAGGCGTACAGAACCGCTCTCACCTGCGCCGCGGAGAGCTCAACTGTCGTACGCGCGGGTGACGTAGACGGTCCTGGGAGGCAGATGCTCCACCACCATCACCACCGTGCCGCACTCGATGCGGCCGGCGCCGTCCGCCGCGTGCGCGAGGAAGTGCTCGGCCCCGCCGCGCACCCGGACGATCACCTCGCCGACGAGCCCCGGCCCGATCGTCCCGGTGACCCGCCCCATGAGCCCGACCATCGACGCATCGTCCATGGTCACAGAGTACGGGCGGAACACGCTCATCCGGCCGGGGAGTCCGCGACCGCTTCCCGCGGCCACAGCTCGTGCCAGCGCAACTCCGCCTCCAGCTGGGCGGCGAGCGAGATCAGCAGCGGCTCGCTGTTCGCCGGGCCGAGCAACTGCGCCCCGACCGGCAGTCCACCGGGCGTGAAGCCCGCGGGGACGTTGACGCCCGGCCAGCCCAGCACGTTCCACGGCCAGGCGTAGGGACAGGCGGCGATCATGGCGCGGTCGGTGGCGAATCCGCTCAGGTGCAGCATGGCGCCGATGCGCGGCGGGGGAGCGGCGGTCGTCGGCGCGAGGATCACGTCGTACTTCTCGAAGAAGCCGCCGATCCGGCGGTGCAGGACGGCCTCCGCGCGCCGGGCCGCCCGCAGCGGGACCCCGCCGAGCAGCCGGCCCAGCCGGGCGGAACCCCGGGTACGCCGGTCCAGGAGCGCGGGGAAGGGCGCCTCGGCGACGCGTTCGGCGATGCCCGCGGTCGCCCGGGGTACGAATGTGAGGCCGATCTGCCCGTACGGCGGGTCGGCCTCCTCGACGGTGTGCCCCAGAGCGGCCAGTTTCCCGGCGAGTTCGAGGACCCGGGCGCGCACCTCGGGGCGCAGCCTGGCGGGCACGGCGGTGAACGGCGGCTTCAGCGACAGCGCGATCCGCAGCCGGCCGGGGTCACGGCCCACCGCGGCCGAGGCGTCGACGGCGGGCGGCCGGTGCGGGTCGTGCGCGTGGTTGCCGCTCGCCGCGTCGAGCAGCAGCGCCGCGTCCGCGACCGTGCGGGCCAGCGTGCCGTTGACCGTGATGCCGTGGAAGGACTCGCCGCGCGGCCAGGTCGAGACGCGTCCGCGCTGGGGCTTGATGCCGACCAGATGGGTCCAGGAGGCGGGGATGCGCACCGAGCCGGCGCCGTCCGAGCCGAGCGCGGCCGGCACCAGCCCCGCCGCGACCGCGGCCGCCGAACCGCCGGAGGAGCCGCCCGGAGTGTGCTCGGTGTGCCAAGGGTTGCGGGTCGCGCCGAAGGCCGGTCCCTCGGTGAACGGCCACTGGCCCAGCTCGCAGGTGTTGGTCTTGCCGACGATCACGGCCCCGGCCGCGCGCAGCCGCCGTACCGCCTCGCCGTCCTCGGCGACCGCCGGGTGCGCGCCCTGGCAGCCGAAGGCGGTCGGCTCGCCCGCCACGTCCATGTCGTCCTTGACGGCGACGGGGACTCCGAGCAGCGGCCTTCGCACCCCGGCCGCCAACTGCCGGTCGGCGGCTTCGGCTTCGGCGAGCGCGGCCTCCGCCCGGACGATCCGGAAGGCGTTGAGGGTGCCCTGGCTCGCCTCGATCCGGGCGAGGGTCCGCTCGACGAGGGTGCGGGAGGAGATCTCGCCCCCGGCCAGCGCGTGGGCGGTGGCCGTCAGGCCTGCGGCACGGTCGGGCGTCATGCGGGGGCACCTCCGGGACGACGATGTCTACCGCACGGTAACGTCTGGTGGCCGGATGGCGGAACGGCGCGCGGGCGGGCGGGGTCGGGCCGTCCGCCACAAGGGCGGCGAACGCCTCCGCCACAGGTGTCCCACAGTCCTCGTCCGTTCCTGCGCAAAGGATTGACGTGCTCCTGTCCCACCCCTACCTTCTGATCGACTTTCCGAACTTCGTTCGGAATTTCGAACCTTGAGCCGTAGGAGAGCCGCCCCATGACGACACGTCCCTCCACCCCGTCCCGCCGTGCCGTGCTGCGTGCGATGGCCGCGCTGCCCGCCGCGGCCCTGGTGCTCGGCGAAGCGCCCGGCCTGCTCGGCACGGCCCTCGCCGCCGCGCCGGCCGCCGGCTCGGCCACCCGCTACACCATCGTGCCGTTCCTCAACAGCGACGACGGAACGGTGAACGTCTACCAGTCCGACGACGCCACCGACTTCCGGCTGGTGCAGTCCTCCGCCTACACCCCGCCGAGCAACCGCATCCGCGACGCGAGCGTCTTCAAGCACACCAACGGCTACTACTACATCACCTACACCACCCACACCTGGCAGGACGCCAGCACCACCATCGGGTTCGCGCGCAGCTCCGACCGGGTCAACTGGACCTTCCTGTACGACTACACGGTCCCGATCACCAACCTGTCCCGCGCCTGGGCGCCGGAGTGGTTCGTCGACAGCGACGGCAGCGTGAACGTCATCGTGTCCTGCTCGGTGACCAGCGACGAGTGGATCTTCACCCCGTATCTGTTGAAGGCCACCAACTCCGCGCTCACCGGCTGGAGTTCACCGGTCGCGCTGTCCGGCATCGGGTCGAACCACATCGACACCTGCATCGTGAAGGTCGGCTCGACGTACCACGCGTTCACGAAGAACGAGACGGCGAAGTACATCGAGTACGGCACGGCGTCGAACCTCGCAGGCCCCTACACGATCACCAGGACCGGCGACTGGGCGGGCTGGGGCAGCTACCGGGAGGGCCCGTCCGTCATCCAGCTCGACAACGGCGGCTGGCGGATCTTCTTCGACGGCTACGGCGACGGCAACTACTACTACAGCGACAGCTACGACTCCTTCGCCACCTGGAGCGCACCCAAGGCACTGCCCGGCATCTCGGGCACGGCACGGCACTTCACGGTCATCAAGGAGACGGTGACCGGTGGCCCCAGCCTCACGAAGAACGCCACCCGCTCCCTGCGGTCCGGCAACTACACCACCCGCTACTGGCAGGAGCAGTCCGCGCTGCTCAACCTGCCCGTGGTGACCGGCTCCAGCACCACCGCCGAGAAGCAGGCGTCCACCTTCACCGTCGTGGCGGGCCTCGCCGACGCGAACGCGTACTCCTTCCGCGACGCCTCCGGCAACTATCTGCGCCACTTCTCCTTCCGGGGCCGCTTCGACGCCAACGACGGCACGTCGACCTTCGCGAAGGACGCCACCTTCATCGCCCGGACGGGCTCGGCGAGCGGTTCGATCCGCTTCGAGTCGTACAACTACCCCGGCTACTACCTGCGCCACTACAACTACCAGCTGCGGGTGGAACAGCCGGACGGCACCGACCTGTTCCGTCAGGACAGCTCCTTCGTGCCGGTGACCGCCTGGGCCTGAGACATCCCTCGCCCGCCTCCGTGAGCGCACGGGCCCGCGGTCGCCCGACCGCGGGCCCGCACACTCACGCACGGTGGACCGGGCCGGGTCGGCGTGACCGGCGTGCCGCCGCGCCGCACCTCGCGGGTCTCTCGGCCGGCACGAGATCGCCCAGCACCCGTACGGGGCCCCGGTCGGCAGTCCCGGCGGGCCCTGCCCTGCACAGCAGAGCGCGCGGCCGCAGCACGGCCTCCTCCAGGGAGAACGGCTTCGTCACATAGTCGTCGGCGCCGGCCGACAGCCCGTCGATGCGGTGCTCCAAGGCGTCCCTGGCCGTGAGCATCAGCACCCGAACCGTGCCTTCAGGGATACCGGAGACGCCAGACATGGCCCCAGCCCCTCTCCGTCCGTCATGAGCGCGCGACGTGCGACGGGCCGCCGCCGCGCCACGACGGCCGGGCTCAGAGCCGCGGTGACCGGCGGACGGTCAGCACGGCGACGTCGTCCTGCCGGCGGTCGTACCCTGCGAACGCGCGGGCGTCCTCGTGCAGGGCCACGGGCAGCTCGGTGGGGGAGAGGTCGAGGTGCTTCATCAGCCGCTCGTCGACCGGGTAGAACGAGCCGTCGTGGGCGCGGGTCTCGGTGAGGCCGTCGGTGGTCAGCACCAGCGTCGCGCCGGCCGGGAACGCGAACCAGTCCACCGTCGTGGGTTCGACGGCGAGTTCGGCGAGCCCGAGCGGGACGCCGGAGTCCATCGGCGGTGTGGTGACGGCGCCGTCGTGCAGCAACCGGGGCGGAATATGACCGCAGTTGACGACCTGCGCCTCCGCGCCCGCGTCGACGCCGATGATGAGGGCGGTGACGAACCGCTCGTCGTCGCCGGTCTGTTCGGCGTAGGAGTTGTGCCGGACGACCGCGGCGTCCAGGGCGTCGACGAGCGCGGTGAGCGTGGGCTCCCGGTGGGCCGCCTCCCGGAAGGCGCCGATCACCGCGAACGCGGCGCCCACCGCGGCCAGTCCCTTGCCCTGCACGTCTCCGATCAGCACACGCGTGCCCCAGGGCGAGGCGACGACGTCGTAGATGTCGCCGCCGACGAGCCGGTCCTCCTGCACGGGTTCGTAGACGCCGTTGACCAGCACGTCGTCGGTGAGCAGGGGCAGCGGGTGCAGGATGTGCCGCTGCATGGCGGCGGCGGTGGTGCGCAGCCGCAGCATCTCCTGCTCGCGCGCGATACGCCGGTGACAGGCGTAGACGGAGACGACTCCCAGGGCGAGGGTGAGCAGCACCAGCAGGGACCGGTCGAGCCACCGGCCGCCGTCACCGGCCCGCAGGAACAGGGTGAGGGACACGAACAGGGTGGTCCAGGCGGCGACGAACCTCGTCTGCTGGACGGTGCACAGCGCCGACGCCGTGCCGGGCAGGATGACCAGGAGCCCGAGCAGCCACACCTCGGACCCGGACAGGACGCCGAGCACCTCCACCAGGACCGTCACGGACAGCACCCCGACGACCGTCTCGGCGTTGCCCGGGGGCTCGATGGTGCCGAGGGCGTCGGTGGAGCGCTTCCGGCGGGGACCGATCATGGCGACTCCCGGGCAGGCGGTGATCTCTCCAACCTTAGACAGGTCACCTGCCCCGGCGGGAACCGAGGCCGCTCCACGGGCGGGGCCGCTCCACGGGCCGGCCGTGCGGTGACCCGCCGCCCTCCCAGGTCGAGGGCGACCCGCGACGACGCGGACGAGTAGACCAGCCACCACCGACCGGCCGCTCCGGCGGCGGAGCCTGAACGCCGCCGCCGGAGTGGTCACCAGCCGTGGCCGGCGACGGCCCGGTCGAAGGACTCGCAGGGGTCGCTCAGGGAGCCGGCCGGGGCCCGCGGAGCCCTGGTGACCGGCGGCCCGGTCGTCGCGGCCGCGATCGGCACCGGCCTCGCGGTGCGCGGGCGCAGCGCCCCGGCGCCGGTGACCGTGCCGGTGGTGAACCCGGACGACGTACCGGACCGGGAAGCGCTGGGCACGGCTGCCTGAGCGGTCACCCTGCCGGGGGGCCGGCCGGGGGTCTGAGGCGGGGCCGCCACGGAGGTCTGGCGGCGGGGCCGGCCGGGGGTCTGAGGCGGGGCCGCCACGGAGGTCTGGCGGCGGGGCCGGCCGGGGGTCTGAGGCGGGGCCGCCACGGAGGTCTGGCGG
>NZ_JBHWUU010000022.1:0-100717 GCF_042737375.1 Streptomyces sp. NPDC060000 | reverse complement strand
CTGCGCGACCGCGCCGCGCACCGTGGGGGCTCCGCCACCCACACCCCCCTCGGCAGAGGCCCCGCGCGGAAGCGGGGGACCTTTCGCATGTCCGGGAAACACCGTCGGTCAGAGCTTCTTCCCCGGCGTGATCTTCACCGTCCACTCCCCCGACGCCGTACGCCCCTCCACGTCCACCCGTACGCCGTTGCCGGGCACCGTGAAGCTCTCACCGAGGGCGACCGGGGCGTCCGCGAGGGGCGGATAGACGGAGTTCTCCCAGCAGGCCTCGGTGCGCGGATGGGCGTCGACCACCTCGACCGGGCCCCGGCCGGACCGGGCGCCGCTGCTGACGCGGTAGACGAGGACGCCGCTGCGGCAGGCCGCCCGGTCGTTGCCCACCGGGCTCCGCGCCTCGAAGGCGAGCGCGCTGTCCGGGCCGGTGCGCACCACCGCGAGCTTGACGCCGTTGCCGAGTCCGAAGGCCGGCGCCCCGGCGGCGCGGGTGACGGGGCCGCCCGGTCCGGCGCTCAGCGGTTCCAGGGTCAGCCGGGCCGGCCCCGGACCCCGTACGCACATCACCTGGCGCGGTTCCAGCCAGCCCAGCTTCCACTTGTGCCAGGCGAACAGGTCCGGCGCGAGGCCGAACTGGCTGCCCATCAGGTCCCAGTCGCCGACGTAGGTGTCCCAGTCGCCCTTGCCGTCGGCGGGGCGGTGGTAGAGGTCGGGCAGGTCGAAGACGTGGCCGGTCTCGTGGGCGAGGACGAGGCGGTCCGGGGGATGCTGCTCGAAGACCGTGACGACCCGGCGGATGTCGGTGCCGTCGGCGTGCAGCGGGGTGTCCAGGTTGACGACCTTCGTCGCGTCCGAGTCGACGCCCGGCGCGTCCGGGTCGGCCACGAAGTAGACGACGTCATAGCGGGAGAAGTCGACGTGGGGGTCGGCGGCGGCCAGCGCGTCGTGCAGGTAGGCGGCCCGGCTCTCGGCGTTCCAGTCGCGCTGTATGGCGTAGGCGGTGGACGGTTTCGGCATGCGGATCCAGCGCTTCAGCGGATGCGCGTTCAGGCTGAACCTGCCGTACGACGCCTGCCGGAAGAAGCGGTCGGTCGCCGGGAAGTGGTCGGCGGCCAGTTCGGCGGGGGAGGTCATCGGGGTCCAGTCCGGGAAGGACAGGAAGACCATCACCGCGTCGAGGGAGCGGGTCGGACGGGCGTAGGCGGTGTTCCAGGTGTCGACGCCCTCCGAGTGATGGGCCTCGGTGCGGGCGAGGGCGCACGGGGCGGCGGAGAAGGGCTCGGCCACCGAGGGTCCGCTGACGAGGGAGTTCGCGACCAGCGCCGAGAGGGTGGTGAACACGGCCGCACCACTGCGCAGTCGGGGGCGCGGGAGCAGTCGCGGACGTCGCGGCAGTCGCGGCACAGGGACCTCCGGAAGGCGGTTCATGGGACACCGCCACCCAGCCTGTGTGAATTTGTCGTACTACGCCCTGTTTGTCTGCCCCAGACGAGTGAGAAGCCCGAAAGCGGGCATCACCTCGACACCCCCGGAATTCTCACGGAACGTCACAAGCGGTCGTCCACCCACAGAACCGGGCCAGGTGCGGGCAGAAACGATCTGTCAGAAAGGCGGGTTGTTCGGGGACACTGGGCAGTGGCTGCGCGGGCCCGGGGGCAGCCTCTATGATCGGCAGACTTTCCTGCACGGACAGCGATCGAGTGCACTGCGGGAGCGAGCGGTGAGCGGAACGTCCGAAAAGTCGACGCCCGCGGCAGACCTCGACCGGTCGGCCGTCACAGAGAGTGACATCGATAGTACGGAAAGCGGGGCCCTGGTCCATCGGCCGGCGGCCTACCGTTCCGTCTTCGCGGCAGCGCCCCTCGCCATGGCCGTGGTCGACGGCGAGGGCCGGATCGTCGACGCCAACGACGCGCTCGACGCGCTGCTCGGCGGCGGCAGCGCGGGCCTGGCCGGGCGGGTCGCCGCCGAGTTGCTGGACCTGGCCAACGACGCCCGGACCTGGCACGCGTACCGCGAGGTGCTGCGCGGCCGGCAGGCGAAGCTGCGCTGCACCCGGCGCCTGAAGCAGCCCGACGGGCGCTCGCTGTGGGCGCAGGTCACCGTCTCACCCCTCGACGAGGCCACGCCCGGCGTGCTGCTGTCCGTCGCCGACGTCAGCGCGCACCGTGACCTCCAGGCGAGACTGCGCCACCTCCAGATGCACGACCCGGTGACCCGGCTGCCCAACCGGACCCTGTTCTTCGAGCGGGTGTCCGCCGCACTGGAGGCGGAGGCGTACGAGCAGAGCGGGAGCGGCCGGATCGGCCTGTGCTACCTGGACCTGGACGGCTTCAAGGCGGTCAACGACACCCTCGGCCACCGGGTCGGCGACCGGCTGCTGGCCGCCGTCGCCGAACGGCTGACGGAGTGTGCCGAGGACGCCGGGCGGACCCGGCCGAGTGTGCCGCTGGTGGCCCGGCTGGGCGGCGACGAGTTCGCCCTGCTGGTCGAGGACTCCACCGGCACCGAGCAGCTCGCCGACCTCGCCGAGTCCGTGCTCAAGGCACTCCAGGCCCCCTTCGACCTGGCCGGACACCGGCTGAACGTCTCCGCGTCCATCGGGGTGGTGGAGCGGCACGCGGCCGGCACCACGGCGACCGGTCTGATGCAGGCCGCCGACACAACCCTGTACTGGGCGAAGGTGGACGGCAAGGACCGCTGGACGCTGTTCGACCCCGAGCGCAACGCCCATCTGATGACCCGGCAGGCCCTGGCCTCCACACTCCGCCCCGCCATCGAGGGCGGCGAGTTCCGCCTCGACTACCAGCCGCTGGTCGGCATGTCGGACGGCCGGCTGCGCGGCGTGGAGGCACTGGTCCGCTGGGACCACCCCCGGTTCGGGCTGCTGTCGCCGAATCGGTTCGTCGCGCTGGCCGAGGAGGACGGCTCGATCGTGCCGCTCGGCCGATGGGTTCTGGCCACCGCCTGCCGGCAGGCACGGCGGTGGCAGCTGGACAATCCGGACGATCCACCGCTGTTCGTCAGCGTCAACGTGGCGGTGCGTCAGGTGTGGGACTCCGACCTGGTGGCGGATGTGGCGGAGATCCTCGCCGAGACCGGGCTCGCGCCGCACCTGCTCCAGCTGGAGCTCACCGAGTCGGCCGTGATGGGCTCGGCCGGACGGCCGCTCCAGGCGCTCCAGGCGCTCAGCGACATGGGCGTGGGCATCGCCATCGACGACTTCGGCACCGGCTACTCCAACCTCGCCTACCTGAGCCGGCTGCCGGTGTCGGTGCTGAAGCTCGACGGATCCTTCGTACGCGGCTTCCAGTACGAGGGCGCGGGCGCCCCGCCGAACCCGGCCGACCAGGTCGTCGTCGAGGCGATGATCGACCTCGCCCACCGGCTGGGGCTGACCGTCACCGCCGAGTGCGTGGAGACCTCCGCGCAGGCGACCCGGCTGCGCAGTATCGGCTGCGACACCGGGCAGGGGTGGCTGTACTCCCGTCCGGTGTCGCCGGATCGTATCTCCGAACTGCTGGGGACGGAGTCCGGAACCGAGACCTACGCCGTCGGCAACCCGTAGGCGTCCGCGATCAGTTCGTAGGAGCGCAGGCGCAGCTCACCGCGGTGGGCGTGGCTGGTGAGCATCAACTCGTCGGCTCCGGTGCGCTTGTGGAGGTCGTCGAGGCCGGTGCGGACCTCGTCGGCCGTGCCGTGGATGATGTTCGCGCCCCAGGAGTCCACGAACTCCCTTTCCAGCGGGCTGAATTCGTGCGCCTCCGCCTCCTCCGGGGAGGGGAACAGACCGGGGCGGCCGCCGCGCAGCCGGACCATGTTGAGGCCGGTGGCCAGGACCTGTCGGCGGGCCTCCCGCTCGTCGTCGACGGCGAGCACGGAGACGCCGATCAGCGCGTACGGCTCGGCGAGCACCGCAGAGGGCCGGAAGGACTCCCGGTACAGGTCGAGGGCCGGGACGGTGTTCTGCGCCGAGAAGTGGTGCGCGAAGGCGAAGGGCAGACCGAGCACGCCGGCCAGCCGGGCGCTGAAGCCGGAGGAGCCGAGCAGCCAGACGGGCGGCCGGTGCGGCGACTGCACTCCACCGGGGGACGTGCCCTGGACCGGGCCGGGGATCGCGTGGATCCGGCGGTAGCGGTGGCCGTCGGGAAAGTCGTCGTCCAGGAAGCGGGTGAGCTCGGCGAGCTGCTCGGGGAAGTCGTCGGCGCCCTCGTGCAGGGTGGCGGTCCGGCGCAGGGCTGCGGCGGTGGCACCGTCCGTTCCCGGGGCGCGGCCGAGGCCGAGGTCGACGCGGCGCGGGGCCAGCGCCTCCAGGGTGCCGAACTGCTCCGCGATGACGAGGGGCGCGTGGTTGGGCAGCATCACGCCGCCCGAGCCGAGCCGGATGCGGTCGGTGTGGGCGGCGAGGTGGGCGAGGATCACCGCGGGCGAGGAGGAGGCCACACCCGGCATCGAGTGGTGCTCGGCGACCCAGTAGCGGTGGAAGCCGCGCGACTCGGTGAACCGCGCGAGGTCGACGCTGGTGCGCAGGGCGTCGGTGGCGGTGTGACCGGAGCCGACGGTGACCAGGTCCAGTACGGAGAGCGGCACCGGGGCGCTGCCCTGTGCCGCGCCCCGGATCTCGTCCGCCGCCGCCGTCACGTCGCTCGCCGTCTCGTCTGCCGCCACGGGGGTCCTCCTGTTGTCGGCCGTGTGCTGTCCTCGGCGCCATAACAGGAGGGTGTCCCCGTTTATTCCCGGCCCCTCGGGCGCCCCGCCTCCGCAGGCGTCCCGGCGGGCGCGTCCGCCCCGGCCGACCCGCCGACGCGGCCCTGTCGGCGGGCCCGCCAGCACGACCGTCACGGCCGACCCGCCGACGCGACCGTCACAGCCGACCCCGGCAGCGCGGCCATCTCGGCTGGCCCGCCGACGCCAAACCTTCTCGGCCGACCCGCCGACGCGGCCCTCTCAGCCGACCCGCCGACGCGGCCCTGTCGGCGACCCCGCCAGCACGACCGTCACGGCCGGCCCGCCGACGCGACCGTCACAGCCGACCCCGCCAGCGCGACGGTCACGGCAGGCCCGCCGACGCGACGGTCACGGCAGGCCCGCCAGCACGACCGTCACGGCCGACCCAGCAGCGCGGCCATCTCGGCTGGGCCGACAGCGCGGCCATCTCGCAGGCCCGTCGGCGCGGCCGACCCGGTCATCCCGGCTGCCCCCGTCGGGCAAGCGGGATCGGCCGGCCGATCAGACCTGCACGATCGGTTCCCTGGTGAACAGTGCGCCGAGACCCGGGGCGTTCACCCGGCGGTCGGTGAGGCGCAGGGCCTCCCACACCGTGACCTGGTTGGCGGTGAGGACCGGCTTGCCGAGTTCCTTCTCCAGGGCGGGCAGGTACGCGGCCGTGTGCAGGGCGGTGTCGGGGAGCAGGACCGCCTCGGCGTCGGGCGCGTCGGCCGCCCGGGCGAGGGCGAACACCTCCGCCTCCCCCCAGAGGCCGACCTCGACCGCCGTGCCGGTCCCGGCGCTGTGGACGCCGGTCACCTCCACGCCGCCCGCCCGAAGGAACTCGCCGAACAGCCCGGCCACGTCGTCGGGGTACGTCGCGGCGACGGCGACCCGCCCGGCGCCGATCTCCTGGGCCGCGTGCACGAAGGCGAAGGAGGTGGAGGAGGCCGCCATGCCGGCGGTCGTGGCCAGCGAGCGCACCTGCTCCTGGGCGCCCGCCCAGCCGTGCACGAAGCCGCCGCTGGTGCAGGCCCAGACGATCGCCTCGGCGCCGGCCAGCCGCAGCTGCTCGACGCCCTTCATCAGCCGCTCGGGCGCGCCCATCTGCCGCAGTACGTCGACCCGGTGGGCGTCCTCTCCGACGTCCGTGTGGACCAGGTCCAGCCGGACGTCACTGCCCAGGAGCTGCTCGATACGGGGGTAGTCGTCCTCGGCCGAGTGGCCCGGGTAGAGAAAACCGAGTGCGGTCATGTCCAGCCTTCCTGCTGCTGCTCTTCTTCCGGCAGGACCGGGGGTTCCTGCGGTACGGGGGGTTCCCGAAGTACCCGGGTGTCCGGCAGCCCGGGGGCCACACGCGCGCCGAAGGCTCTCCCGCGTGCCCGAAGGGCGCGGGAGGTACCCCGCAGCAGCGCTTGTCACGGTCCCACCGCTCGGATACCCGGTCGGCGCGACGCCGCCCACATGGTCACCTGGTTGGCCGAGAAAGGTGCCTCCCCGGCGAGCGCCGGCGCCGGCAGGGGCAGGACGCGCGACGTGCCGCACGAACGGGCTGTTGACGGCGGTGGGTTCGGGTGCGAACGTGGTCGATCCGCGCACGTCAGGCACCTGTCCACGGACGTAGGGGGCACCGGATGGCCGTCGTCCCCGCAGCTCTGCCCACACTCCTCGTGCTCGACGCCGACCCCCTCCCCCGGCTCGGCCGCCTCACCGGGCGGGTCCGGGTGCTGCACACCGACGAGGCCTCCCTCGCCGCGCGGCTGCCGGAGGCGGACGTCCTGCTGGTCTGGGACTTCACCTCGCACGCGGTGCGCGCCGCCTGGCCCGGCGAGGGACCACGGCCCGGCTGGGTGCACACGGCGAGCGCGGGCGTGGACCACCTGCTGTGTCCCGAGCTCACCGCCTCGGACACGGTGGTGACGAACGCGCGCGGGATCTTCGACGAGCCGATCGCCGAGTACGTCGCCGCACTGGTCCTGGCGATGGCCAAGGATCTGCCGCGGAGCTGGGAGCTCCAGCGGCGGGGCGAGTGGCGGCACCGGGAGGGCGGGCGGGTGGCCGGCACCCGGGCCGTCGTCGTCGGGTCCGGGCCGATCGGGCGGGCGGTCGCCCGCACGCTGAAGGCGCTCGGGATGACCGCTGCCGTCGTCGGCCGCGTCCCGCGCACCGGCATCCACGGCCCCCAGGACTTGGACCGGCTCCTCGCCCGCGCGGACTGGGTGATCGCCGCGGCCCCGCTCACCGCGCAGACGTACGGCATGTTCGACACCCGGCGGTTCGGTGTGATGCAGCCCTCCGCCCGCTTCGTGAACGTCGGCCGCGGGCCGCTGGTCGACGAGGACGCGCTGGTGCGGGCCCTGGAACGGCGGTGGATCGCGGGCGCCGCCCTCGACGTCCTCACCACCGAGCCCCTCCCCTCGGACAGCCCGCTGTGGCGGGTCCCGGGGCTGCTGATCTCGCCCCACATGAGCGGCGACACGGTCGGTTGGCGGGACGAACTCGGCGCGCAGTTCGTGGACCTGTTCGAGCGCTGGGCGGTGGGCCGGCCGCTGAAGAACGTGGTCGACAAGCAGCGCGGATACGTGCCCGGACACTGAGGTACCCGCCCGAGAAGCCCCTCGCCCCCACGTCGGGGAGGCCTCGGGGTGGTCGTGTGCAGCCCGCGATCCGCGGCGCATACGTCGAATCGTCCTGGGTAGCCGCGCCGCCATGGCTCCACCGACCAGATTCAGTCATCGCACACACACGACCGGAACCACACGCCGATCGCTGCTCGCGGGGGTGGCGGCGCTCGGCACGCTGGGCGCCGCGGGCTGCTCACGGGTGGCGACGGCGTCGACCGCGCCCGGCGGCGACCTGCTGGACAGACTCCGCGCACAGGGTGTCGTGCGGCTCGGCATAGCCGGTGAGATCCCCTTCGGATACATCGACAGGGACGGTCGGTTGACGGGTGAGGCACCCGAGTTGGCGAAGGCGGTGTTCAAGCGCCTCGGGGTCGACAAGGTGCAGCCCGTGCCCACCGAGTTCGGGTCGCTCATCCCGGGGCTCGGTTCCCAGCAGTTCGATGTCGTGGCCGCCGGGATGTACATCAATCCCGACCGCTGCGAGCAGGTGATATTCGCCGACCCGGACTATCAGATGCTGGATGCGTTCATCGTCCGTAAGGGGAACCCGAAGGGGTTGCACACCTACCGGGACGTGGTGGAGAAGGGCGCGAGGTTCGCCACCGGGACCGGGTACGCGGAGATCCAGTACGCCGTCGAGGCGGGGTACGAGCAGGACGACATCCTGATCGTGCCGGACCAGGTCGCCGGGCTGAACGCCGTCGAGGCGGGGCGGGTCGACGTCTTCGCCGGTACCGCGCTCACCGCCCGTGAGGTCGTGAAGAAGTCCGCCAAGGCCGAGGCGACCAAGCCGTTCGCCCCGCTCGTCGGCGGCAAGCCGCATGTCGACGGGGGCGCTTTCGCGTTCCGGCCGACCGAGACGAAGCTGCGGGACGCCTTCAACGTCGAGCTGCGGAAGCTGAAGAAGAGCGGCGAGCTGTTCCGGATCCTCCGGCCCTTCGGGTTCACCAGGGCCGAGATGACCGACCTGACCGCGAAGGAGCTGTGCGGCGGATGACATCGGGACTCTGGGAACTCGTCCTCAGGGGGATCTGGGCGACCGTTCAACTGCTGGTGTTCAGCGCTCTGCTGGGTGCCGCCGTCTCCTTCCTCGTCGGGATCGCGCGTACGCACCGGCTGTGGATCGTCCGCTTCCTCGCGGGCTTCTACACCGAGGTGTTCCGCGGGACCTCGGCCCTCGTCATGATCTTCTGGGTGTTCTTCGTGCTGCCGCCCGCGTTCGGCTGGCAGCTGGTGCCCATGTGGGCGGGCACACTCGCGCTCGGCCTGACCTACGGCGCTTACGGCGCGGAGATCGTGCGCGGCGGGCTCCGGGCCGTCGACCCGGCGCAGCGGGAGGGCGGGATCGCGCTCGGCTTCACGCCCGGGCAGCGGATGCGCAAGATCCTGCTGCCGCAGGCGGTGCCGGAGATGATCCCGCCGTTCTCCAACCTCCTCGTCGAGCTGCTCAAGGGCACGGCCCTGGTGTCCGTCATGGGCATGGGCGACCTGGCCTTCAGCGGCAACCTGGTCCGCCTCGCGCTCCAGGAGAGCGCGGAGATCTACACGTACGTGCTGCTCATCTACTTCGTGATCGCGTTCCTGCTCACCCGGGTGATGCGAGGGCTCGAGAACCATCTGAAGGCGGGTGTGCGATGAACTGGGACTGGGATGCCGTCCGCGACTTCATGCCGCTGTTCTGGGACGGACTGCTCGTCACCCTCCAGGCGCTGGTCCTGGGCTCGCTGATCTCGTTCACGCTGGGTCTGGTGTGGGCGCTGCTGATGCGGACCCCCACGCGGTGGGTGCAGTGGCCGGTCGGGATCGTGACCGAGTTCGTGCGGGACACCCCGCTGCTGGTGCAGCTGTTCTTCCTCTTCTACGTGCTGCCCGAATGGGGACTGACCCTGTCGGCGATGGCCACCGGGGTGGTCGCGATCGGGTTGCACTACTCGACGTACACGATGCAGGTCTACCGGGCCGGTATCGAGGCGGTGCCGGTCGGCCAGTGGGAGGCGGCGACCGCGCTGAACCTGCCGAGGACCCGGACCTGGCGTGCGGTGATCCTTCCGCAGGCGGTCCGCCGGGTCGTGCCCGCGCTCGGCAACTACGTCATCTCGATGCTCAAGGACACGCCGATGCTGATGGCGATCACCGTGCTGGAGATGCTCGGCCGGGCCCGGCTCTTCTCCCAGGAGCACTTCCAGTTCACCGAGCCCCTCACGGTGATCGGCGTGGCCTTCATCGTCATCTCCTATCTCGCCTCCCTCCTTCTGCGCACCCTGGAGCGACGCCTTGTCCGTTGAAACTCTCAAGCAGCCGTCCGACACCCCGAAGAGCGCCGAGCTGATAAGGCTGGAAGGGGTCACCAAGCGGTTCGGGGACAACACCGTCCTCGACCATCTGGACTTCTCCGTGGAGCCCGGCAAGCACGTCACCCTCATCGGCCCCTCGGGTTCCGGCAAGACCACGATCCTGCGGCTGCTGATGACCCTGACCAAGCCCGACGAGGGCATCATCACCGTCGACGGGCAGCATCTGTTCCCGGCGCCGGAGAAGCAGGTCCGCGAGGTCCGCAAGAAGATCGGGATGGTGTTCCAGCAGTTCAACCTGTTCCCGAACATGAGCGTGCTCAGAAACCTCACCGAGGCCCCGGTGACCGTGCTCGGTCTGTCCAAGGACGAGGCGGAGGCGCGGGCGCGCGAGCTGCTGGACCTGGTGGGTCTGGCCGACAAGTGCGACGCGAAGCCGTCCCGGCTGTCGGGCGGACAGCAGCAGCGGGTCGCGATCGCCCGGGCGCTGGCGATGCGGCCGCAGATCCTGCTCCTCGACGAGGTCACCTCGGCGCTCGACCCCGAGCTGGTCGCGGGCGTCCTCGACGTCCTCAGGGACATCGCCCGCTCCACCGACATCACGATGCTCTGTGTGACGCACGAGATGAACTTCGCCCGGGACATCTCCGACCAGGTCCTGATGTTCGACGCGGGCCGGGTCATCGAGGCGGGGCCGCCGGAGCAGATCTTCGGCTCGCCCGAGCAGGAACGCACGCGGGAGTTCCTGAGCGCGGTGCTGTAGGAACTTTCCCGGCTTCGGGCCCGGCAGCCGGCCGGGCTTCAGGGGGTGAATGCGTCCAAGACCCCAGCTCTCGGCGACGGGGCATGACTTTGGCATATGCCAGCGTGTCAGCGCCGCAGTTGAGGGGACCGAAGCTGCAACACATTCTCGTCAACAACCTCTCCGCCCCGCCCCCTTGGCCGTTATCGTGGAGGTGATTCACTGCCAGGATCAGGGATCACGGCCATGAAGCGACCAGGGGGGAACCGTGGCGCTGCTGTGCTATTCCGGGGGGGCGGCCCCCGGACCCCCGGCCGAACCTGCTCGCGCCCTGCACCACGATGCGAGGTGAGCCGTCATGAGGGTCGAGCCGACCGCGCCGTACCACTCGGCCCAGGAAGCGTTGCGCGTCCTGGAGACGGTGGCGCGGCACTCCACCGGTGTCACCGACATCGAACTCGCCCGCCAGACCGGCCTCACCGCGGAGCGGCTGACCACGCTCCTGCGCATGCTGCGCCGCGAGGGCTACGTCGAGCAGATGGCCGACGGGGCGTACGTCACGGGAGACGCCCTGACCCGCCTCGCGTCCGCGCACCTGCGCGAACAGGCCCTGCGCGACCAGCTCCAGCACACCCTCGACCGGCTCCGCGACTGCGTCGGCGCCGCCGTCTACATCAGCCGGTACGTCGACGGCGAGGTCACGATCACCCAGTACGCCGACGGCCCCGCCACGCCGTCCGTCAACGAATGGGTCGACTTCCGCTCCTCCGCCCACGCCACCGCGCTCGGCAAGAGCCTGCTCGGCCAGCTCGACCACAACGGCCGGCGCGACCACCTCTCCCGGCACAAGATGGCCCGGCTCACCTCGCGCACCATCACCAGCGACAAGCTGCTGCTCTCCCGGCTGGAGGCACAGCCGCCCACGGTCCCGATGCTCGACCTCCAGGAGTACGCGATCGGCACGGTCTGCGCGGCCGTCCCGATCACCGCCGGCGCCACGGCGGGCTGTCTGGCCCTCTCCCTGCCCGTCGAACACGCCCACCGGCTCCGCCAGGCCGCCGAGACCCTGAACAGGAACGCGGCGCCGGTCCTGCTGTCACTCGCGATCTGAGGCGCGTCCGCGGGGGTGGCCCGGCAGGTGCTCCGCAGTGGTCCGGAGCACCCCCGCGGACCGGGTAGTATTTTCTCCGTCGTCAACCGCCTGAGGCGGAGGGCGGGAGTCATGCGCCGCTAGCTCAGTTGGTTAGAGCAGCTGACTCTTAATCAGCGGGTCCGGGGTTCGAGTCCCTGGCGGCGCACCGATGAAGGGCCCTTCGTGAAGACGAGGGGCCCTTCGGCGTTCCCCCCGGTCTCCCCGCTCCCCAGTTTTTCGGCGTCCGCCGTCGTCAGCCTCCGGTACGTCGCCTTTCCCGGCGGCCGCCACCACACCGGATCGGCGCAGTGGACCCCCTCCCGCCGCAGCCGCGCCCGGTGGATCTTGTTCGTGGCAGTGACGGGCATCCGCTCCAGCACCCGCACGAACCGGGGCGCCATCTTCGTCCCCAGATCGGGCTGGGCGAGGAGGAACTCGGCGAACCCGAGGGGATCGAAGGGCCCGGCCAGCGCGGCCATCACCTGGTCCCCGGTCACCGGATCCGGCACCGCGTAGACGGCCACGGCGGCCGCTCCCTCGTACCGGGCGAGGATGTTCTCGATCATCGCGGCGGCCAGGTTCTCGCCGTCCACGCGGAGCCGGTCGTCGGTGCGGCCCGCGAAGTAGAGGAAGCCGTCGCGGTCGCGGTAGAAGAGGTCGCCGGTCCAGTACGCACCGTCCTCGCGGCGCCGCTCCGCCTCCGCGGCCGGGTTGCGCCAGTAGCCCTCGAAGGGGTTCGGGCCGCGGTTGACCAGCTCCCCTATCGCCTCCTCGCCGTTCAGCAGCCGTCCCGCCGGGTCGAGTTCGGCCGGCGGACACTCGGCGCGCGTCTCCTGGTCGAGGACGACGAGACCGGGCCGCGCCCGCCCGACCGCTCCCGCCGGTGTCCCCGGCGACCACTGCACGGCCGCCCCGCCCTCCGAGGAGCCGTACCCCTCCACCAGCCGCACCCCGAACCTCCGCTCGAAGGCGGCCGCGTCCACCGCGCCCGCCTCGGTGCCGAAGCCGAGCCGCAGCGTGTGGTCCCGGTCGTCGGGGCGCGGCTCGGTGGCCAGGACGTACTGGATCGCCCGGCCCACGTAGGTGAAGTACGTCGCCCGGTAGCGCCGTACGTCCGCCAGGAACCCGGACGCCGAGAACCGCCGCCGCAGCGCGACCCCGGCCCCGGCCGTCAGCGCGGGCGCCCAGTCGGCGATCACCGCGTTGCCGTGGAACATCGGCATGCAGACGTAGTGCACGTCGTCCCGGCGGACGGAGAACTGCCCGGCCAGGGAGCGGCCGGCGGCGGCCAGCCGGCCCTGGGTGCAGATCGCGGCCTTCGGGGCACCGGTGGAGCCGGAGGTGAAGTAGAGGAGGAGCCGGTCGGCGGGGGTGGCCCGGGAGGGGTCGGGGCGGGCGTTCGCGTACGGGGCGAGGAGGTCGTCGTACTCCGGGGTAGCGGTGATCAGCAGCCGGACCCCGGGCAGGTCGAGGCCCCCGAGGAGGGGGAGGTGGGTGTGCTCGGTGACCAGCAGCCGGCACTCGGTGTGCAGGATGTCCCGGGCCAGCTCGGGGCCTCGCCGGGTGGGGTTGATCCCTGCGACGGCCGCGCCGGCGAGGGCGGCGGCCGACAGCCAGAGCGGGAACTCCGGGGTGTTGTCCAGCAGGACCCCGACATGCGGCGGCCCGTCCGGCGGCAGCAGGTCGGCCAGCAGCGCCGCCCGGGCGGCGGCACCGGCGGCGACCTCGTGATGGGTGAGGACGACATCCCCGGACTTCACGGGGTTCACGGGGTTCACGGGGTTCTGGCACCACAGCCCGGGCCGGTGGTCGCCCCACCGGTCCGCTACGAGTTCGGCGACGGACTCCATGGCGGAGCACGGTAGTTGACACGCCGTCAGATGTGGAGGGCTACGGCATGAAGCCGTCGGCCTCGCCGAACATCCAGTGGGCGGTGACCATGAAGAAGACACAGAAGGCGATGCCCGCGCCGAGGAAGAGCAGCAGGCACCCCGACTCGGCGAGGAGCCGGCCGCGGGCGGGGGCCTTGGCCGTGGCCTCCTCGGGATGGCCGGCCGCGTAGTGGACGGTGACGATGTCGCCCTCGAGGGTCGTTCCCGGGCCGTTCGCCTCCTCGAAGCGGACGGCCCGGCCCTCACGGGTGGTGAACTCGTAGACGTGGTGCAGGGTCGTGCCGACCATGGTGTCGCCGCCGTCGGCCGTCGTGTACGTCCGCAGACAGCACGCCTCCGCGGTGAGACCACCGCTCCAGGCCCGGGCGATCCGCCGGGAGCGGCGGACCAGCCTCGACACACCCAACAGCAGGCCGGCCATCATGACCGACGGCACGATGTAGAAGAACGTTTCCATGGGCTCCCCCGATGTCCCGGCGCCGACCTGGTCGTGTCGGCGTGCAGGGAACGTACCCGCGCGCGGGCCCGGGGGAGCTCAAGCGATGCTCAGAACGCCGGACGTTCAGAACGTGACGTCGGAGCAGGCGTAGAACGCGTTGGCCGTGTCGGCGATCGTCCACACCGCGACGATCATGTGACGTCCGCTGAGCCCGGACGGCAGCGTGCCGCTGTGCGAGAGGGTGGACGGGGGCCGCTGACCGCCGTAGGGCACGGTCAGGAACGGGGTGAGGTCGAGGTCGGAGCGGGCCAGGTTGTGGCTCTGGTTCCAGCCCTGCCTGGTGACGTAGTACGTGAAGTCGGTCGTGGCGTGCATGGCGGTGAACTGCCAGCGGAAGGTGTAGCTCTGACCGCCGTTCACCTTGGTGGCCGGCCAGGCCCCGCCCGACGGGGTCTTCGGGCTGTCGAGCTGGGCGAAACGGGTGTTGTTCGCGGAACAGATCCGTCCGTCTGCCGCCCCGGACGCCGGGAAGCCCTTGGGGCCCTCGACGCTCTGCGGCTCCCACTGGATGTCGCCGCAGTTGGTGACGGTGCCGTTCTGGCAGAGCTTCTGCCGGCTGACGGGAAGGTCGGTGTAGCCGTGTCCGCTCGCGCCCCCGGCGGTGAGCACAAAGGCTCCCGCCGTGGTGAGCCCGAGCGCGGCGGCGTACCACTTGGTCTTTTCGCGCATGCTGCCGCTCCTGGAGAACGTGGGGAGTTCACTGAGCTGAGCCGTGCAGGTCTAGACCAAGTTCGAGATTATTGCCGATTCTTTTGCACGTCCAGACCAATCACGGTCCCTGTTCCCCGCGCCCCGAACAGAAGGCGACGGTCAGGTCCTTCACCAGCGCCTTGCGCTCGTAGTCGTCGAGTTCCACCAGCCCCCGCATGGTCAGCCGGGTCACCGTGTCCTCCACCGAGTCCACCACCGAGGTCAGCACGCTCGCCCGGTGCTGGGCGTCCAGCGCGGCGATCCGGCGGCGGTGCATCGCGGCGGCGACCTCGGGGGCGTACTCGATCCGCAGGGGCCGCACCGAGAACACCTCCAGGCCGATCGCGCCCGCGTCCTGCGCGACCCGCCCGGTCAGCGCCTCCCCCGCCGCCTCCACCGAACCCCGTCCCGCGCCGGGCGTCTCCACCGGGATCCGGGCGAGGGCCGCCTCGACGCACTCCCGCAGATACGTCTCGTGGTCCTCCACCCCGAGGGTGGCCCGCGCGGTGTCCCGCACCCGCCACACCACGAGCGCCACCACCCGCAGCGCGACCCCGCTGCCGTCGGCGGCGGGCATCGGCTCACTGCGCCAGTGCCGCAGCCGTACGTCCACCCGGCGGCGCAGCAGCAGCGGGTTCACCCACAGCAGGCCGGTGCGCCGCACGGTCCCCCGGTAGCGGCCGAACAGACCGAGCACCCAGGCCCGCCCGGTCCGGCCCCGGGCCAGACCGCCGAAGCCGAACAGCCCCAGCGCGCCCGCCCCCGCGTACGCCGCCCACTGCGCCGGACCGAGCCCGGCCCCCGCGAACGCCGGCAGCCGCAGCGCCTGCGCCGCGTGCGGTGGCAGCACCCCGGCCCACCACGAGGCGGCCACACAGCCAGCCGCTCCGCAGAAGCCGGCGAACACGCCCACCGCACCGGGCAGTACCCGGGCCGACCGCTCCACCAGGTCCGGGTCGACCTGCGCCACCGGTCGGGGCTTGGCCGGTGTCGGGCGGCGCAGCCTCGGCTGTTCCCCGGTGCCGGCGCGGCTGCCCACCACGGCGGGCCCGAGCGGCACGGGCCGTGGCTCGGGGTCGTCGCGGAACAGCAGATGGACGGGGATCTCGGTGGTCTGCTCGTTCTGGATGAGCCGGGTGGGCCTGGACGGGCCCTCGGACTCGGGTGTCGGTGAAGTGGTCGTGTTCATGCGTGCCTCAGCCTCCGCGCCAGATACGCCATGACAGTGGGTGGGATCAGGGGAAGGAGCGGGCCCGGGCGGGCCACGGGGGTCGTTGCCCTCCGGGGCGAGCCCCGACCGGGCTGCGGCCTCTCCCCGAGCGGGTCTACGAGAAGAGGCGCCGCCAGGTCTCCGGGCCCGGGTGGCCGTCCGCCGCGCCGCCGCGCCAGCCCTGGGCGCGCTGGAAGGCCTCGACCCCTCGCCGGTCCGCCTCGCCCCAACGCGGTCCGGGACCCGTCGTGTAGTACTTGCCGAACCCCTTCTCGACCAGCCGCCTCCCCAACTGGGTGACATGCGCGTTCTGCGCACCGGGCCGGAACATGCCCCGGCCGGGGTACGCGGGAACGCGTGGCCGGGTGGGCACGCCGGGCGAGCCGGCCGCCCCGGTCCCGGCCCCCGTCCCGGCACCGCTGACCGAACCGGTGCCGGTCCCGCCGCCGGTGCCGGTTGCCGGGGACCAGCCCGGGTCGATGTTTCTGCCCCCGCCCGTGGCCAGGAGGGCCCAGGTCTTCGGGCCGGGGATGCCGTCGGCGTCGGCGCCGCGCCAGCCCTGGGCCTGCTGGAAAGCCACGGTGGCCCAGCCGTCGGACGCCGACCACCTCGGGCCCGGGCCCGAGGCGTAGAAGCGTGCGCCGCCCCGTTCGACGAGGCGCCGCCCGAGCTGGGTGACGTACGCGTTGTTCGCGCCGGGCCCGAAAGCCGGCCGCCCCGGGAACGGCGTCGTCGCGGCGCCCGCGGCGCCGGGCCTGTCGCCGCCGCCGTCACCCGTGCCGATGGCGACCTGCACCCCGGAGCCTGGCGTGGCCGCGGTGGTCAGGCCCTTGTACCGGTAAGGGACGTAGCGGTCGGAATGGCTCCAGTAGGCGTAGGGAGTGGCCTGTCGGCGGGTGGTCGGGCGGGTCTGCTCGTAGACGATGTAGTAGCTGTGCGTGTAGTCCGTCCAGCCGCCGAAAATAACGACGTGCGAGCCTTTCTCGGGGTCGGTCGGATTGTGGAACAGCAGAATGTCGCCGGGCTGGAGATCCTCCTTGGTAATCCGCTTCCCGTACTGGTGCAGACTGCCCGTCCACTCGTTCCCGGGCAGGTTCCAGGCCATGGAGACGAAGCCCGAGCAGTCCTGCCGGTAACCGTCGTACCAGTAGGTGTTCATGCTGTAGGGCACCTCTGCCGAAACCCATTCCCTGGCCCGTCGGATGATGTCCGCCCGGGTCGTCGGGGGCGTTTTGACCGGTCCCGTCAGTCCCCCCGGCCGGGCCGGCTGCCCCGCCGGTCCATGCAGCGGCGCCTTGCCGCCCTGGGGGGTCGCGGGTTCGTCATCCGCGGGAACGCCGGGCCGGTCGGGGGCCCGCGGGGCGGCGAAGGCGGGCACCGCGTGGGCGGCCCCGAGCGCCGCGGCCGCCGCCGTGGCGACGACCAGGACGCGGTGGGCGGCCGGACGGCCGCCGAACGGGGCGGGCGCGGAATTCGATCCCGCCCGCCGCCGCGATACGCATCCGGGGCAGTCGCAGTCGCTCCCGGGATCGAATTCCTCGAATACCGGAGAGCCCATGCGATTCCCCTCACACTCCAGCTGGAAATGTCCGCGACTGTGCACGTTCGCCAGTTTCTCAACTGTCTTCCCGACTCGCATGCTGACGGTCCGAATGATGTACGCGACACCCGCCCGGCCCAGTGGCCCGACATCCCCGGGGGCGGGTGGTCCTGGGCACCCCCGGGGGTCCTGTAGAGTTATGACGTCAGCAGGCGCCGCTAGCTCAGTTGGTTAGAGCAGCTGACTCTTAATCAGCGGGTCCGGGGTTCGAGTCCCTGGCGGCGCACAGACACCGAAGGCCCTTCGCGAAAGCGAGGGGCCTTCGTCGTATTCGCACACCCGCCAGTCGCCCACGGGAGCACAGGAATGCGGTCGGCACCCCCGTGCGCGGGGTAGGTGGACCTCACAGCCCCCCGCGCCGGTCGCCGGGTTACTCCCGCTGCCCGGGCGCGCGCGGTCGAGGACCGGCCCGGTCGGCGGTTCCGGGGGAGCGGGCCGTCGACCGTGCCAGGTGACGTCAGGTCAGCCGCCCGTGCCCGTCAGATACGCCGACACGATCACGTTGGCCGTGTAGCCGCCGCTCACCCGGTCGAAGGTGCCGCCGCAGGTGATCAGGCGGAGTTCTGCGCGGTCCGCCTGACGGGGGCCGTAGGCCTGCCGCGCGTCGAAGCGGTCGCGCCGGATCACCTCGACGTCGTCGACGGTGAACTCCGCGACCTTCCCGTCGTCGCGGACCACCCGTACCGTCTCGCCCGGCTTGAGTGTGCTGAGCTTGTAGAAGACGGCGGGCCTGGTCTCGGTGTCGACGTGCCCGACCAGCAGGGCGGTGCCCCGGGCGCCGGGTTTCGCACCGGCGGCGTACCAGCCGACGACACCCGCCTGGTCGAAGGGCGGCGGGTCGATGCCCCCCTCGGTGTCCAGCCCGCGGGCGACGACCGGGGCCTGCACGCCCAGGTCGGGGATGTCGATGCGCTGCGGCAGCGCCTGCCCCAACGGCTTGACGGCGGGTGGGAGTTCGGCATCCGGCGGCCGCCCCACCGCGGCCATGTCACCCGTGGCCGGGGCGGATATGCCGTGCCGTACGTCGGTCACCTGGCGCCCCCACAGCCACAGTCCGAGCAGCAGCACCGCCCAGGCCAGGCCGGTGAGGAGACGGCCGGAAGAGCGTTCGCGGTCGGACATCGCTCATTCCGCCCTGCGTCTCCGGTGCACACCGCGGAACAGGACGGCGGCCGCGGCGACACCCGCGAGCACCAGCCCGACGACCGCCTGCGCGGTACCGGGGCCATGGCCGTCCACCTGCGCCTCGTCCGCGGCGGTGAGCGGGTCGAGCGGGGCGGTGCCGCCGCCGCCCGCGTGGACCGGTGCGACGGGAGAGGCAGGCATGGCGGGCGTGACGGGCCCGAACGGCTCCGCCGACCGCGGCGACCGCGGGGACTGCGGGGACTGCGGGGACGACTCGGCGGATCTCGACGTGACGACCTTGATCCGGCCCTTCACCTTGAAGTCGACGCAGGTGATCTGCACGTCGTAGGTGCCCGCTCCGATCGAGGAGCGGACCCGGGTGTCGCCGACGAGCGTGCCGCCCGCGCCACCAGCGCCGACCAGCTGCGCGTCCGCGACGAAGGCGGCCGAGGCCGCGGTGGCCGTTCTGCCGCCGCAGCCGCTGACCTCGAGCGTGACCTCGTCGCCGGGTGCGGGCGTCGACGGGGTGACCGACACGCTGCCGCGCCCGTTTCCGCTGCCTTCACCCGAGGCGTACGCCGTCGGGATGAGCACCGCGGCGACGACCGCGACACCCGCACAGAGAGTGATTTTCAGTGAACCCATCGTGAACCTCCAGCTGATTGGAGACTCCCC
Organism: Streptomyces sp. NPDC060000; assembly: GCF_042737375.1. Lineage (NCBI taxonomy): Bacteria > Bacillati > Actinomycetota > Actinomycetes > Kitasatosporales > Streptomycetaceae > Streptomyces > Streptomyces sp. NPDC060000. The sequence goes on along the minus strand of NZ_JBHWUU010000022.1, from coordinate 81,536 downwards.
CGCCAGGACCCGAAGCGCATCCTCGGGCGGGGTATCACTGCTCCGTACGAGTGGCTCACGCCGTGTTACGGGTTTCAGATCCGGTCGACGAGATCCGCGATGGAGTCCACGATCCGCGACGGGCGGTACGGGAAGTTCTCGACCTGCTCGGGCCGGGTCAGACCGGTGAGCACCAGGAACGTCTGCATGCCGGCCTCCATGCCGGCGAGGACGTCGGTGTCCATGCGGTCGCCGATCATCGCGCTGCTCTCGGAGTGCGCGCCGATGGCGTTCAGCCCGGTGCGCATCATCAGCGGATTCGGCTTGCCCGCGAAGTACGGGTTCTTGCCGGTCGCCTTGGTGATCAGCGCGGCGACGGCCCCGGTGGCCGGCAGCGCGCCCTCGGCGGAGGGGCCGGTCTCGTCCGGGTTGGTGCAGATGAAGCGGGCGCCGTCGTTGATGAGCCGGACGGCCTTGGTCATCGCCTCGAACGAGTAGGTGCGGGTCTCGCCGAGGACGACGTAGTCGGGCTCGTGGTCGGTGAGGATGTAGCCGATGTCGTGCAGCGCGGTGGTCAGTCCGGCCTCGCCGATGACGTACGCCGTGCCCTCGGGCCGCTGGTCGTCCAGGAATTGGGCGGTGGCCATCGCGGAGGTCCAGATGTTCTCGATCGGTACCTCCAGGCCCATCCGCCGCAGCCGGGCGTGCAGGTCGCGCGGGGTGTAGATCGAGTTGTTGGTGAGGACCAGGAACGGCTTGCCCGAGTCGCGCAGCCTCTTCAGGAAGGCGTCGGCGCCGGGGATCGGTACGCCCTCGTGGATGAGCACACCGTCCATGTCGGTGAGCCACGACTCGATGGGCTTGCGGTCTGCCATGTGCGGGATCTCCCTGCCGTGCGCGAGTACGCGGTGGCCGCGCCTTTACGCGGTGCTGCGCCTGCACGCGGTCGCTGCGTGCGCCCCAGCCTAAGCACAGGCCCGATCTTGAGGGAATGGCCGGTTCCGAGGCGTCCACCGGCTGGGACGCGACCATGGCTCAACGGCGTCGACGGGTCAGCCGGCGGGCCAGCAGCAGGACGGCTCCGGCGGCGAGCAGGCAGGCGGTGCCGGTGACGAGAGCGGCGGGTGAGGTGAGGCCGGTGCGGGCGAGCTCCTCGGCCTCGTCGGCGAGGGAGAGGCGGCCGGTGCCCGCGGCGGAGGCGTCGGGGGCGGGAGTGGCGGCGTGGGCGGGGCCGGGCGAGGGCGTGGGTGCGGATGCGGATGCGGATGCGGATGCGGTGGGGTCGAGGCCGGGGGCGGTGTCGGACTCGGGGGTGGCGTCGGACTCGGGAGCGGTGCTGGGGCCGGGGGTGGTGCCGGGCCCGGGGGTGGTGCTGGGGCCGGGGGCGGTGTCGTGGTCCGAGCCGGCCTCGACGGTGAAGCGGTAGTCGTTCGACTGCCCGATCCAGTCGCCGTCGTCACCGTGCCGCTGGACGATCGCCGCGTTGGCGGTGATGGCGTTGGGCGCGGTGTCCGAGGTGAGGGCGAGGCGCAGCTTGACGGTGAGGGTCCGGCCGGGGCCCACGGTGAAGCCGCGGAAACGGTCGACGCCGTCGGCCCGCTGTGCGGCCTGCCCATCGGCGTGCTCCGGTGCCGTGGGCTCGTCGGCGGGTCCGTCGGTGAACGCGCCGACCAGTTCGTCGTCGTCGGTGGGTTCGAAGCGGACCGGGTGCGGTTGTCCGTCGGCGTAGAACTCCAGACGCGCCTGGGACGGCTTCAGGGTGCGTCCGGCGTCGACCAGGACGACGACCGGGTGGATCTCGTCGCAGGTACGGCGGGTGGTGTTGGTGAGATCGAGATACCAGACGCCGTATCCGCCGCCGGCCCGGTAGGAGGCCGGGCCCCCGCGCAGACGGGTGGTGAGGGGGAAGTCGGCGCCGTCGGGCCGGGCACAACTCGGGCCGGCTTCCGCGTGGGCGGTCGCGGGGAGGAGGGCGGCGGCCACGGCGAGGCAGAGGGAGGCAGGCGGGCACAGTCGCATGAACACGTGAGCCTGAATGAAGGGACGCCCCGAGCGGGAACGGCACACCGTACGACCGTACGAATCCCCTCATTCGGCGGAGGCACCCGGCCGAAGGTTCGCCGGCCGAGTCCGTCGTTCGGGCCCAGGCACCCGCCGAAGGCTCGCCAGCCGGGAATGGCCCCGGCCAAGCCCCTCGTTCGGGCCCAGGCACCCGGCCGAAGGCCCGCCAGTGGGGAGTGGTTCGGGCCCAGGCACCCGCCGGAGGCCCGCCAGTGGGGAGTGGACCCGGCCGAGTCCGTCGTCCGGCGCAGCCACCCGGCCAAGCCGACGCGATCCTGGCCGCACCCGTCACCACCCTCACCGTTAAGCCCCGCCAGTCGGGTGGCCCCGGCCAAGCCCCTCGTTCGGGCCCAGGCACCCGGCCGAAGGCCCGCCAGTGGGGAGTGGACCCGGCCGAGTCCGTCGTCCGGCGCAGGCGCCCGGCCGGGGGCTCGGGAGTAGGCCCGGGCGGGCTCGGGAACCCTTCCTGCCGGGGGACACGCCCGGCCGTGGGCCCGGCCATCGGCTCAGCAGGCGCCCCACGAGGAGAAGCGCCCGGCCCTCGGCCCCGTCTTCGGCTCAGCCGTCCCCGCGGCCGAACACCGGAGCCAGCAGCAGTTGCGCCGCGCCCTCCGCGACGGCCCGGGCCCCACCCGGGGCGAGGCGTACCGGTACGGCGCCCTCCCGTGCGCCCTCGCGGCGTGCGCGGGCGTCAAGGACGGCGGCGACCCCCCGTACGAACGGCTCCGGTGCGGCCGTGATGGTCCGGCCGCCCAGCAGCACGGCGTCGATGTCGAGCAGCCCTGCCAGGTTCGCGGCGCTCTCGCCGAGCACCCGCGCCGCCCCGGCCACGTCCCCCCGGCCGATGGCCGCCAGGCACAGCGCCTCGACGCAGCCCCGGTTGCCGCAGGGGCAGCGCGGCCCGTCCAGCTGGATGACCTGGTGCCCGAACTCCCCCGCGCCGGTGCGGGCCCCCCGGTGGACGATCCCGCCGATCACCAGGCCGGCGCCGAGACCCGTACCGAGGTACAGACAGGCGAAGGAGCCGCGTTCGCCGCCGACCGCGAGGCCGAGCGCGGCGGCGTTGGTGTCCTTGTCGACGACCACCGGCACGCCGAGCCGCGCCGCCAGCACGTCCCGCAGCTCGAACCCGTCCCACTCGGGAAATCCGGTGACCCGGTGCAGCACCCCGCGGGCATGATCGAGGGGCCCGGGCAGCGCCACCCCGACACCGAGCAGGGTCGACGCGACACCACCGCCGAGTACCTCCGTCACCTCCCGCACCACCGCCCCCAGCACCGTCTCCGTCCCCGCGCCCAGGGACAGCGGGACGCGGCGCTCCCCCACCACGCGCCCGTCGAGGTCGGCCAGCACCACCCTCAGCTCGTCCCGGTCGAGGTGGACGCCCACCGCGTGGCCCGCCTCGGGAACCAGCCGCAGGACCGTGCGCGGCTTGCCGCCGGTCGATGCACGGTGCCCCGCCTCGGCCGCCAGGCCCTCCCCCCGCAACCGGGCGGTGATCTTGCTGACCGCCTGCGGGGTGAGAGCGGTGCGCTCGGCGAGCTCCAGCCTGCTGATGCCGTCCGGCCCTGCGGTGCGCAGCAGATCGAGCACGAGCGCGGTGTTGTGGCTGCGCAGGGCGAGCAGGTTCACGCCTGCCGTGCGGCCCGCAGCACGGTCCGACGTCCGACCCGCCGCGCCGCCGTCCGGCGTGCGGGCCGGTGCGCCGTCCGACGTCCCACCCGCCGCGCCGCCCGGCGTACGGGCCGTGCGACCCCCCGAACGACTCGCCACCCGACCCGCCGGGCCATCCGCCGCGCGACCCGCCCCGCCGTCCGGCGTACGGGGCGGTGCGCCGTCGCCCGCCGGGCTGGCCGGTCCCCCGTCGCCCGGCGTGCGGACCTTGCGCCCCCCGGCGCGACTCGCCGTGCGAGCCGACGTCCGATCCGCCTCGCCATCCGCCTCGCCATCCGCCTCGCGATCCGCCTGGCCGCGCGCCTCGGCGACCGGCGTGCGGTCCGGGTCGGCTTCGCCGTTCGTCCTGTTCACGTTGCCATTCTCTCCCGCGCTTGCACTTTGGCAACAGCGTTGCCAAAGTGGATCGCATGACTGGACGTACAACTGGCGAGACCGACTCCGGCTCCGGCTCCAAGACCGACACCAGCACCGGCACCGGCACGGACACCCGCACCCGCACCCGCCCGGCTGGCACCCCGCTCCGCGTGGGTCTGATCGGCTACGGCCTCGCGGGCTCCGTGTTCCACGCCCCGCTGATCGCCGCGACCGAGGGCCTCGTCCTCGACACGGTGGTCACCTCGAACCCCGGGCGGCAGGAGCAGGCCCGCGCCGAGTTCCCGGACGTACGCGTCGCCGCCACCCCGGACGAGCTCCTCGCCCGGGCCGACGAGCTGGACCTGGTCGTCATCGCGTCCCCGAACAAGACGCACGTCCCGCTCGCGACCGCCGCCCTGAAGGCCGGCCTGCCGGTCGTCGTCGACAAGCCGGTCGCCGGCACCGCGGCCGAGGCACGGGAGCTGGCCGCCCTCGCCGAGGAGCGCGGCCTGCTGCTCTCCGTCTTCCAGAACCGCCGCTGGGACAACGACTTCCTGACCCTGCGCAAGCTGCTGGACGGGGGCGAGCTGGGCGACGTCCGGCGCTTCGAGTCCCGGTTCGAGCGCTGGCGGCCGCTGCCGAAGGGAGGCTGGCGGGAGTCCGGCGACCCCGCAGAGATCGGAGGTCTCCTCTACGACCTCGGCAGTCACCTCGTCGATCAGGCACTGGTCCTGTTCGGTCCGGTGGTCTCGGTCTACGCCGAGGCGGACGTCCGCCGGCCCGGCGCGGAGACCGACGACGACACCTTCATCGCGCTGACGCACGCGAACGGCGTCCGTTCCCACCTCTACGCCTCCGCGACGACGGCCCAGCTCGGCCCGCGCTTCCGGGTGCTGGGCTCGGAGGCGGGCTATGTGAAGTACGGCCTGGACCCGCAGGAGGCGGCGCTGCGGGAGGGCGAGCGGCCCGACGGCTCCCCCGGCTGGGGCACCGAGCCCGAGGAGCTGTGGGGCCGCGTCGGCGCCGGGGAGTCCCCGCTGACCGGCGGCGGACGACCCGAACAGACCCTCCCCGGCGACTACCCGGCCTACTACGCTGCGGTGGCCAGGGCACTGATCGACGGCGGCCCCGATCCGGTGACCGCCGCCGAGGCGGCCGCCGCCCTGGACGTACTGGAGGCGGCCCGCCGTTCGGCACGAGACAAGGTGGCGGTGACGCTGTGATGGGAACCCACCAGATGACCCCGAAGTTCACCCCGGAGATCACCCCGACCCTGGAGGAACTCCAGGCCCAGGAACGACGGCTGGTCTTCCGCCAGTTCACGAACGACGACGCGTGGGAGCTCGGCTCACTGCTGGTGGAGCTGGCCCGCGAGCGCCAGGCGCCGGTCGCCGTCGACATCCACCGCGCCGGCCAGCAGCTGTTCCACGCGGCGCTGCCCGGTTCGACGCCCGACAACGACGCCTGGATCGCCCGCAAGCGCCGGGTGGTGGAGCGCTTCGGCGCGTCCTCCTACCTGGTGGGCTCCCGCTTCCGGGCCAAGGGCACGACGTTCGAGGACTCCTCCCGCCTGGACCCGGACGAGTACGCGGCCCACGGCGGCTCCTTCCCCGTCAACGTGGAGGGCGTGGGCATCATCGGCGCGGTGACGGTCTCGGGCCTCCCTCAACTGGAGGACCACCGCTTCGTGGTGGAGGTACTGGAACAGTTCCTGGAGAAGTACCTGCGCTGACACCCGCCCGAAGGGGCGCGGGTGAAACGCGCCCAAGGGGCGCGGGGAACTGCGCGATCAGCCACAGCCGGCCCGCAGCCGACAACCGACCCCGGTTCCCCGCCCCCAGCGGAGCGCTTACGCGTCCTTGAACTCCTGGCGCTGGCGTCCGAGCCCCGCGATCTCCAGCTCCACCACGTCCCCGGCCCGCAGGTACGGCTTGGGCTCCGGCTCGCCCATGGCGACGCCCGCGGGCGTCCCGGTGTTGATGACGTCCCCCGGGTACAGGGTCATGAACTGGCTGACGTACCGGACGACCTCGCCCACCGGGAAGATCTGCTCCGCCGTGGTCCCGTTCTGCTTCAGCTCCCCGTTGACCCAGAGTTTCAGGGAGAGGTCCTGCGGGTCGGCGACCTCGTCGGACGTCACCAGCCACGGGCCCAGCGGATTGAACGTCTCGCAGTTCTTCCCCTTGTCCCAGGTCCCGCCCCGCTCGATCTGGAACTCCCGCTCGGACACGTCGTGCGCGACGGCGTACCCCGCGACATGCGCGAGCCCTTCCTCCGCCGACTCCAGGTAGCGGGCCGTACGCCCGATGACGACCGCCAGCTCCACCTCCCAGTCGGTCTTGAGGGACCGGCGCGGCACGAGGACGGTGTCGTAGGGCCCCACGACCGTGTCCGCCGCCTTGAAGAAGACGACGGGCTCCGAGGGCGGCTCGGCCCCGGTCTCCCGGGCGTGGTCGTGGTAGTTCAGCCCGATGCACACGATCTTGCCGATCCGGGCCAGCGGCGGCCCGGTCCGCAGCCCGGTCGCGTCCAGCACCGGCAGCTCCCCGGACTCCGCGGCGGCGCGGACCCGGCCGAGTGCCACGTCGTCGGCGAGCAGAGCCCCGTCGATGTCCGGGACGACCCCGGAGAGGTCCCGGAGGACCCCCTGGGGGTCGAGCAGCGCGGGCCGCTCCGTTCCCGCCGTACCGACTCGCAGCAGCTTCATGGTCACTATCTCCCTCGATCGCGGGCGCCGCACCCGTCCGATGGGTGCAGCCATCGGAGGACTGGTCGATCCTCCAAGCTCACGATCGGGTCCGCAAGCCCCCGTTCACGGACTGGACCGTCACCTGTACAGGACGGCCCGTTCGAGCGCGCTCCACGTCGTGCTCGTGATCACGTACAGCGCGACGGCCAGCGGTACGACGGCCACGGTGACCAGCGTGAAGAAGGACAGGAACGGCATGACCTTGGTGAGCGCGCCGAGCCCGGGCACCTCCTCACCGGTGCCGGTGCCGGTGCCGATGCCGATGCCGGCCTGGGGCAGCGGCACCCGCTTCGCCCGTACGAAGTTGAAGGAGGCGACGGCCGCGACGACGGCGAACAGCCCCAGGTAGACCAGCCCGGCCGCGCCGAACATCCCGCCCCCGGCCAGCGCGTCCGTCCAGCGGTCACCGAGTGGCGCGGCGAACAGCCGGTGGCTGAGCAGCCCGTTGCCCCCGCCGCCGATCGAGGAGCTGGAGAACAGGTGGTAGAGGAGGAAGAAGGCGGGCAACTGGCAGAGGCTGGGCAGCAGTCCCGACAGCGGCGACACCTTCTCCTCGGTGTGCAGTTCCAGCACCGCCCGCTGGAGCCGCTCGGGGTTCTTGGCGTGCTTCCTGCGCAGCTCGGCGATCCTCGGCTGCAACGCCGTACGGGCCTTCTGTCCTCGGGCGGCCGCCCTGGACAAGGGGTGGACGAGGAGTCGTACGAGTGCGGTGAACAGGACGATGGCGGCGGCCGCGGCGGTGGCGCCGAACAGGGGATGGAGCAGGTCGGCGAGCTGCTCGACCAGGCTGGCGAAAACGGACATGGGTGGTGAGCCCTCCGGGGGTCTCGTCGTGCCGAGGAGAACGGGACTGACGGCATGACGACCCGCGCGGGGCACCCACGTGTTGCTTGGCTGAGCGGCCCTACGCGACGGTCGTCGGGAAGGCGTGGCCGGGCGCCCTGGGGCGGGGGCGGCCGGAGGCGTCGGGGTCGCGTTGCGGCAGGAAGGCCGTACGGCGGGCCCGGTCCCTGATGGCCGTGCGCACCCGGGTGGGCGGGACGGCGGGGGCGCTGCGCGCGGCGACGAGAGTGCAGACGGCGAGCGCGGAGCCGGCCGCGGCGGTCGCGGCGACCGCGACGGCGGCCGGGAGGCTGCTCGCGTCGAGGAGCACGACGTCCACGAAGAGGAGGAACAGCACGAGGGCGGGGCGCGGCACGAACCGGCTGCGGATCACGCTCTCCCCCTCCCTCTTCTCGCGTCTGCCTTCTCGCGTCTGCCTTCTCGCGTCTGCTTCACCCGCTTGTCTGGTGTCGGTTATACCTGACCGGCCCCGAACGGTTCCAGCGGCCTCTTCGCCTTCGTGGAGCCCCGCCGGCACCGAGGGGTCGTAGGGTCGTGGACGGGTCTTCCGAGGGTGGCCGACCGAGCGGCGTGTCGGGGGACGACCTACCGCCGGGGCAGCGTCGCGACCAGCAGCCCCCACACGACCATGCGGTACCGGGAGGTGTACTCGGGCGTGCAGGTGGTGAGGGTGAGGTAGCGGCCGGGGGCGTCGTACCCGTAGGCGGGCTTGGTGAGGGACCGGGGTACGGGCCGGATGACGCCCGAGTCGCGGGGCGAGGTCTGCGGAAGGATCTTGTCGACGACATACGTGTAGGTCGCGTTCCGGGTCTCCACCTCCACCTTGTCGCCCTTCTCGAGGTGGTTGAGGTACCGGAAGGGCTCGCCGTGGGTGTTGCGGTGCCCGGCCACCGCGAAGTTGCCCTCCTGCCCCGGCTGTTGGGTACCGGCGTAGTGGCCGACGTACCCCTTGTTGAGCACCTTCTGCTTACTGGTGCCCTCGGCGACGGGGACGCGCAGGCCGAGCCGCGGGACGCGGAGCACGGCGTAGGCCTGGGAGGAGCGGGGCACTTCGGACGACGACCTCGTCCCGCTTCCGGTGCCCGGCTGCCCGGAGGCCCGATCGGAGCCGGTGCCATCGCCGGAACCCGCACCGGAGCCGGAGTCGCTTCCGTCCGCGGGGTCACCGGTGGCGTCCCCCGCGGTACCGCCGCCACCGGCGCTCCCCCACTCCCGCTCCAACGACTCCACCCGTCGCTCGGCACCGTCCCTGGCCTCCCGGTTGGTCCACCACAGCTGATGCACGACGAGGAGCAGCACCAACACCCCGGCGGTGACGAGGACTTCGGCACCGCTCCAGAGCACCCGCCGGTACCGGGCGCGCCGCCGCCGGGTGCTGTGCTGTACGAGGGGAACGCGCCGCACGAGGGAAACGCGCCGTACGAGGGGAATCCGCACGCGGGCACGATAGGCGGAGGGGGGCGAGGTCTCCAGACCGTTCGCCCCCTCGAACCCTCCCCTCCCCTTCCTCCACAGGTTTGAGAAAGGGCTGTCACAACTCTCGACAACACCACGGGCCGCACCCGATGCTTCGTGACGCACTGAGGCACCGCACGTACCGCACGCACCACACGCACGCACCGCACGCACGCACCAGTGCACTGACGCACCCGACGACGCCGGTTGGGACGACCGGCGGTCGTTCGCTGTCTCGCTGTCTCGCTGTCATGGAAGCGGAGAAGTCATGATCCGACGCAGGACACTGCTGGCGGCCACGGGCGGCGCGCTCTTCACAAGCGCCCTCTCGACGGGCACCGCCCACGCCGACGCGACGATTTCCGTCAACCCGTCTACGACGTACGGCACTTGGTAAGGCTGGGGCACCTCCCTCGCCTGGTGGGCGAACGTCTTCGGCGCCCGGGACGACTTCGCCGACATCTTCTTCACGACCAAGTCGGTGTCCTACAACGGCAAGACCCTCCCCGGCCTCGGCCTCAACATCGCCCGCTACAACCTGGGCGCGTGCAGCTGGAACACGGTCGGCGGCGCCGGCATGGTGGCCTCCGCCAACATCCCCGCGTTCAAGCAGATCGAGGGCTACTGGCAGGACTGGAACAACGAGGACCCCACCTCCTCGGCCTGGGACTGGACGGCGGACGCGGCCCAGCGCGCGATGCTCCAGAAGGCGACGTCTCGCGGCGCCACGACGGAGTTGTTCGCCAACTCCCCCATGTGGTGGATGTGTTCGAACCACAACCCCTCCGGTGCCTCGGGCGGCGGCAACAACCTCCAGACCTGGAACTACCGCCAGCACGCCTCCCACCTGGCGGCGGTCGCGCTGTACGCGAAGTCGAACTGGGGCGTGAACTTCGCGACGGTCGACCCCTTCAACGAGCCGTCGTCGGCCTGGTGGACGGCGACCGGCACGCAGGAGGGCTGCCACATGGACGCGACCGTCCAGTCGGCCGTACTCCCCTACATGCGCAGCGAGTTGGACAAGCGCGGCCTGACGGCGACGAAGATCTCGGCGTCGGACGAGACGAGCTACGACCTCGCCCGCACCACGTGGAACTCCTTCTCGTCGACGACGAAGGGGTACGTGAACCGGGTCAACGTCCACGGCTACCAGGGCTCGGGCGGCCGACGCGACCTGCTCTACACGGACGTGGTGACGACGGCCGGCAAGGCGCTGTGGAACTCGGAGACGGGCGACAACGACGGCACCGGCCTGACCATGGCGAGCAACCTGCTCTACGACTTCCGCTGGCTGCACCCGACGGCGTGGGTCTACTGGCAGGTCATGGACCCGTCGACGAACTGGGCGATGATCGCGTACGACGCGAGCACGCTGGCGGCGGGCGCGGTCACCACGAAGTACTACGTGATGGCCCAGTTCAGCCGCCACATCCGCCCCGGCATGACGATCCTCGACACGGGGGTGAGCTATGCGGCGGCGGCGATCGACAAGACGGCGAAGCGCCTGGTGATCGTGGCCGCGAACACCTCCTCCTCGGCCCAGACCCTGACCTTCGACCTCTCCCGCTTCACGACGGTGACGGGTGGCTCGTCGGGCCTGGTCCCCCGCTGGAACACGGTGACGAGCGGCTCCGGCGACCTCTACACGGCCCGCTCGGACACCTACCTGAGCGGCAAGACGATCAGCGTGCCGTTCGCGGCGGGCGCGGTACAGACGCTTCAGGTGGACGGGGTGACGATCTAGGAGCGGAGGCCGTCGCGGAGGGCGGGCGCCGGTTGGGTCCGGCGTCGGCCCCGATCTGATCTGATCCAATCTGATCTGCAATCCGCCCCTCTGGCCTGCAGATATCTCTCTTTCGTCAGCGGGCGGCGCTACGGTGTCAACCATGCGCCCCGACACGCCTGCCGAGAACGTCGACCACACCGCCGAAGCGGCACGCCTGGAGCGGACCGCCGGCCTGTATCCCGAGGACGCGGAAGCCCTGCTGCTGCAGGCCGCGGCCCACCTGGAACTGGCCGGCGACCGCCCCGCCGCGACGACCCTCTACGACCGCCTACTGTCGGCCCCGGGCGGGCTGGACACCCCCCACCTGGTCCGCGCCCTGAAGGCCTCCAACCTGTGGGAGTACGGCCACGAGGCCGAGGCCCGAGCCATCATCGACGGCATCCGGGCCGCGGCCCCCCGCGATCCGGCCCCCTGGGTGATCGTCGCGGAGTCGCTGGAGTCCCACGACGAGCTGGAGGCGGCGCAGAAGACCTTCACGGAGGGGGTGACCCTGCTCCTGGCTGACACGACGGAGGTCCCGCACGCCTCCCACCCCCTCCTCTTCGGCCGCCACCGCGTACGCCGCATGCTGGGCGCGGTCCACGACGACTGGGACGTCCTCGCCGACACCCTCCACTCGTCCCCCGTCTCCCTGGACGAGCTCCACGACCCGAAGCGCGTCTGGTCCCTCGGCTCGGACAACCCGGCAGAGCTCCAGGCGGAGATCTCCCGACTTCGCGCCGAGCTCGGCACCTACCGCGAGGAACTGTCCCGCCCGTTCCCGGTCGCGGTCCTGCACTGGCCGAAGGCCGAACTGGCGGAACTGGTGGCCGCGTACCCGTCGCTGACGGAGGAGTACCCGTCCCACGAGGAGCACTTGGCCGGCATAGAGGCATCCCTGCGCGAACTGTCCGCCTCGGGCACGCCCAACCTCGGCATCGTGACCGGCACGGTGCCTTCCTACGAGGCCTTCGCAGCCTCAGAGGGCACGTCCCCGGCAGACACGGACCTGCTACCGCAGTACGCGACGACGTTGGCGGCGCGGGGGCGGGCCGTGAGGTGGCCGCCGGAGCGGGGGGCGGGGTGCTGGTGCGGGTCGGGTAGGCAGTACGAAGGGTGCCACGGGTCGAGGGCATAACAGGGGAGCGGGCCCCGTCCACAGGAATCTCCTCTTCGGCGACGAAGAAGTAACCGCCGGAGAGGAGGAAGGTGACAAGGGGAGCGATGTCGGTCCAAAGTGCCGGCGCGGCCGACCGGGTAGCGTCCGCGTCCGAGTACTCAACCCTCTTGTGTCAGTAGCCCCTGTTAGAACTGTTCATGGGGCAAGAAGCGATCGAGGGGACCAGCGTGGCTCAGCCTGGAGATCTGTCACAACCTGTCGCAGGTGTGTACGAGGAGCTCATCACCGAAGGCATGCAGGCACAGATCGAGCAGCTGAACGCCGCCGGTTGGAAGCCGATCCACACGGAGGTCAGCGCCGAGTCCTCGCCGCACGTTCTGGCGCGCTACATCGGTGAGGCCGTGGGGCGGCGGCTGAGTCAGCTGCCCCATGACAAGCAAGTGGCCGCGGCCAACCAGATCATGCAGTCCCTGGTCAGTAGCGTGCCGGATCCGGACGTGGACGCGGCCGGAACCGCCATCGTCGATGGTCCCCGCCAGCTCCTCGCCCTGGCCGAGCAGGAAGCTCCGGGCGTCTACGCCATCAGGCCCCTAACTCCCCTGTCCGAGACGGCGCTGATCACCAATGCACCGGACGATCCGAGCTTGGGTGCGGAGTTGCGGGCAGAGCTCGCCACCGCCGACCGCATCGATCTGCTCTGCGCGTTCGTCAAGTGGTACGGGATAAGGGTTCTTGAGGACTCGCTCCGTGCGGCCAAGGAACGTGGCGTCCCCATCCGGGTCATCACGACCACCTACATCGGCGCCACCGATCGGCGCGCCTTGGACAGGTTGGTGCGTGAGTTCGGCGCGGAGGTCAAGGTCAACTACGAGATCAGATCGACGCGTCTGCATGCCAAGGCCTGGCTGTTCCGCCGTAACACGGGCTTCGACACGGCGTATGTGGGCAGCTCCAACCTGTCGAAGGCTGCCTTGCTCGATGGCTTGGAGTGGAACGTACGACTGTCCTCGGTCGCCACTCCCAGGGTGCTCGACAAGTTCGAGGCGACCTTTGACGCGTACTGGGCCGACACGGCCTTCGAGGCGTACGACCCCGATCGCGATGGTGAGCGACTCGCTGAGGCGCTCGCCCGGGCGGGCGGTACCGGGCCTGCCGGAGAAATCAAGATCAGCCTCTCTGGTCTTGAGGTGCATCCCCTCCCGCACCAGAAGGACATGCTGGAACGCCTCCGCGTTGAGCGCGACATTCGTGGCCGCAATCGGAATCTCCTCGTGGCGGCGACGGGGACAGGCAAGACCGTCATGGCAGCACTGGACTACCGAAACATGCGCGACGCACGCGGGGGGCGCCTCCCCCGCCTCCTCTTCGTCGCCCACCGCAAGGAGATTCTGGATCAGTCCCTCCGGACCTACCGAGAGGTGCTCGACAACGCCTCCTTCGGCGAGCTTCTCCACAGTGGCAAGGAACCACGCGACTGGACACACGTCTTCGCCAGCGTCCAGTCGCTCAACCTCCAGCGTCTGGAGCAACTCGACCCCGAGCACTTCGACGTCATCGTCATCGACGAGTTCCACCACGCCACCGCTGAGACGTACAGACGGGTCATCGAGCACTTCAAGCCGGTTGAGCTCCTGGGCCTCACGGCAACCCCGGAGCGGATGGACGGGCGCAATGTGCAGGACGAGTTTTTCAACGGACGGATCGCCGCCGAGCTACGGCTCTGGGAGGCCCTGGAAAACGATCTCCTCTGTCCCTTCCACTACTTCGGGCTGCCCGACGGCACGGATCTAACCCGCCTCGACTGGCGTTCCGGCGTCTATGACCGGAATCAGCTCGGCCGCCTCTACACGGCTGACGAGGCTCGGGCGCGCATCGTCATCAAACAGGTCGAGGACAAGATCTCGTCCCCCGCCGCCATGCGTGCGCTGGGATTCTGCGTAACCAAGGACCACGCGCACTTCATGGCGGAGTGCTTCCGCCGAGCGGGATTCCAAGCAGCGGCACTCGACAGTGACTCCAGGCCCGAGGTGCGCCAACAGACGCTTGACGATCTCAAAGCAGGTCGGATCCAGGTGATCTTCTCCGTTGACCTGTTCAACGAGGGTCTGGACATCCCCGACGTCGACACGCTTCTGCTTCTGCGCCCCACCAACAGCGCGACCGTCTTCCTCCAGCAGCTCGGGCGTGGTCTGCGCCGTACTCCGAACAAGCCTGTCCTGACCGTGCTCGACTTCATCGGTCAGCATCGAGCCGAGTTTCGCTTCGAAGAGCAGTTCCGAGCTCTGACCAACCTCTCACGCAACCGCCTCGTCGACAGCATCAAGCAGGACTTCCCGCAGTTGCCGTCTGGCTGCCAGATCATCCTGGAGGGCAAGTCGAAGGACCTGGTCCTCGACAACATCCGCACCCAGCTCAAGGCCACCATCACCACGTTGGCCAAGGAGGCGAGGGACTACAGCACCCCGAGGTTGGCCGACTACCTTCGCGAGAGCCGACGCGATATCCAGGAGCTCTACAAGAGCGACAACTCCTGGACCAAGGTGCTGCGTAAGGCCGGCTTCATCCGCGAGAAGGCGCCGTCGGGCGAGGCCGAGCTTCTCAAGCGTGTCCACGCCTTCCTGCACGTCGACGACCCGGACCGAATCCACGCGTATCTACGGCTGCTCGCAAATGACGCCCCCGACTACGACTCTCTGTCAGTGAAGGAGCAGGCGTACGCCCGCATGCTCTTCTTCAACCTGTGGGACAACGCTGGTGGTTTCTCCAGCTACCGCCAGGGGCTTGAATCGCTGCACGCCCAGCCGGTGTTGCGTGACGAACTGGAGCAGGTCCTCTCGTACGCCCTTGAAGAGGCTGACCACTTCCCCCTCCCGTTGGAAGGTCCGCTGGCCCCCATCCCGTTGAAGATCCACAGCTCCTACAACCGATCCGAGATCCTCTCGGCACTGGGAGTTGCCCAACTGGGTGGCCAGATGCCGCGAGACTTCGGACAAGGAGTGCGTTGGGTGGAGGAGTTCAAGACCGACGCTCTACTGATCACCTTGGAGAAGAGTGAGCGCGACTTCTCGCCCACAGTCCGCTACAAGGACTACGCACTCAGCCCGGCCCGCTTCCACTGGGAGTCGCAAAGCACCACTCCGGAAAACTCCGCGACTGGTCTGCGGTACCAGCAACACGCCCAGCAGGGGAGCCACGTCCTGCTCTTCCTGCGGCGCTACAAGCGCAACAGCATCGGTAAGGCCGAGCCATGGATGCTCCTTGGGCCGGCCACCTACGCGGGGCACACCGGCAGCAAACCCATGGCGATCACGTGGGATCTGCACTCAGAGCTTCCTGCCGATGTGAGCTCGTACGCCTCCATCACAAGCTGACCCAGACTTCTGACTATGCAGAGGTGCGGGCTTCTGCCTCAAAGTGCGTCTGGGCTCGGTCCAGGAGCTCGTCCGCGTCACGGCCGCGCCCGTGAAGCCAGAGGAGGAGGTCGGTGATGATGGCAATCGCCGCTTCCTCCGCGCGGGCCAAGCTCAGCCGGTGCGAGCCTGCATTCGCCGCGCTCGACGGCACCTCCGCCCTGTAGAGCTCCAACAGCCCTTCGGCTCTGCTCAAGCGCGGGCTGTCATGCATCGAGACGGGCAAGTCCGCCACCGGCGCCAACTCGCACCACGTCACCTTCCGATCCCCGTGAAGTTCGACGCCCCAGCGCACGGCAGTGGCGTCGACGAGGGCCATTCCGCGACCGCCCTCGGAGTCAACTCCCGACTGGAGCAGGGTGGGGAGGGCGCGAGTGTCCGGGTCCTGGATCTCGATTCGCAGGTGAGCGCCATTCATCGAGACCGCGAGGGTGGTCGGCGTCCCCGTGCCCACGTGCGTGATGACGTTGGAAACCAACTCGGTCACGCAGAGTTGAGCATCCCCGACCACTTCGGGCAGCCCCCACAGGTTCAAGTGAAGCCGCATCAACCGGCGGAGGACGGCCACCTCCTTGGGCTCCGCCACGAAGGCGAGGCTCCACGGCTTCCTGTGCGTGCGCAGGTCGTTGTGCATCACGGCAAGTCCTTCCCACACGACTCCAGTCGCTCCTTGCAACTGATTACACACCGAGAGTTGCATTGAAACTCTCAAAATGGAACTCTCATTACGAGGAAAGAGGAGCGCGAGACTGGTAAGCACGCCCCCAGCGCACGCTGTCTTGTCCTCGCGCACTGAAGACACGCACCATCTAACGGATCAGCACGAAGGGCCTTGAACATGGCAGTTGGACCCACTACCCGCAGGCGCCAGCTCGGCGCGGATCTGCGCCGCCTCCGTGAGGCCAAAGGCCTAACCCTGGAGGAGGCAGGCTCATACGTGGGCATCTCCAAGGCGACTCTGAGCCGCTACGAGACCAAGGAGGGCACCGTCAAGTGGCCAGCGGTCGACGCCCTGTGCCGCGAATACGACGCATCTGACGAAGAGCGGCTCGCCCTAGTCGAACTCGCCAAGGGATCCAAGATCCAGGGTTGGTGGCGCTCACTCGCCGACCCCATCCCCGAGTCGATGAATCTCATGCTGACACTCGAAGACGAGGTCGTCCGCGAGGACCACTACGCCTGCATGTACATCCCTGGGCTCCTCCAGACACGCGCCTACGCCGAGGCCGTACACCGGGCCTCAGAGGTGCAGTGCTCAGAGCGGGAGGTCCAGCACATGGTCGACATTCGCATGAAGCGGCAGGAACTCCTGGATCGAGAGGAGCCGCCCCACCTCTGGTGCGTGATCGATGAGGCAGCGCTACGACGCCGGGTGGGCGGCAACGGCGTCATGCAGGAGCAACTCAGCCATCTGCTCACGGTGTCTCAACGCCCCCATGTGACGGTCCAGGTACTGCCCTTCGCCAAAGGGGCACACGCAGCCGCGGTCGGGAGCTTCGCCGTCCTGCGAGGCCCGATCCGGGAGTTGGATGTGGCCTACGTGGACTTGATCGGCGGTGGGCTCTTTATGGAGAAGCCACAAGAACTGGAGCGCTATAGGTTGGCGTTCGAGTACCTCTGCGCACAGGCACTCGACCTGGAGTCTTCAGCAGAGATCGTCGACCGCATAAGCAAGGAGTCCTGATGACCTCGCTCTCCCCGTACGAATGGTTCAAGTCCTCCTACAGCGGCGGCAGTGGGACTGAGTGCGTGGAGTGTGCGCTAGGCGGGAGTAGCACTCTTGTACGTGACTCCAAGCAGGAGAGCGGACCTGTCGTAGCTGTCCAGCATCAGACTTGGGACTTCTTTGTGGACGCGCTTCGGCGGGGAGAACTGGACGAGTGACGAGGCCGTCCGGGGAGGACGCATGCCGCTCCGGCTCTCGCCACGTCCTCCCCATCAGACCCGCAAGCCTTACGCCAGACTTGAGAGGCGCAGAGGTGGATGTTGGACAAGGTCCCGCACGTTCCACGTCCCCAAACGCCCCGCCCCTCCATCCCGTCGCCGAGGTTGCTCCGGAACAAGTCCGAGCAGGTGCCCTACTCAAAGGGCGGAATCTCCCTCACCCTTCTTCCTGGAACTCTTCAACAACTGAAGAAATTTCTTTGACGAGACTTTCGCCTGCAGTAAGCGACTCTTGCAGGATGGGTGACGCCTGATTGAAAACAACGCACGCGGCCACCAATGCCAACAAGGCCTTTTTCCAATGATTTAGGTTCTCTTCACGAACATTGACCAACGAGGCACCGGTCTGAGCCAGGGACCCGATGACAGTGCTCGCCTCCTCTGCCACCCTTGCTCCACCAAAAAGGCCAGCGTTATCGATCAGCCAGATCAGGTGACGGAGTTGAGAAATCAGCTGATCCCTCACAGGGCCATCAATTTCCCCTTCGCCCATGGACGTAAGCAGTTCGATCCACTCATTGCAGCGATCGACTATCTCACTTAAATCCGTACTGCGTGGTGCCGCATCGGACCCTACGAGGTTTCCGGATATCAGATCTGCCGTAGACTCCAGGTGATCCAGCTTATCGTCATCGATAAGCGATTGGAGCGACCGAGACTCATCCATCCAATTAATCGCCGGCTGCATAACCGCAACCCACCATGCGTTGATATGCCGCTCGCAACGGATACGCGCTCTCTCTGGAAGCGCACCCACCTGTCGAATTGTCATTTGCAGCAGAGTCACGACTTCGGAATGTCGCCGGGCAAACTCATGACTGCCCCACTCGGCGCCAAGGACTTCAGACCAAGCCGAGGCGGCATTACTCTCGGTAGATGAGCGGACACGTGCTATCAGCGCATACAAGTGGTGCGCGGCGGTGTTCTCGTTCGAAAAGTCCATGTCCCCTGCCCGAGGTCGTACTTGCCGACAGTGCTTGACCGCTGAATGTAGCAGTCTCCCGGGGCTAGCGGCCCAGCCTGAGCATGACGTGCCACCAAGCTTGGCTTCCCCTAGTCTGGCGAGTTCTCACCCCACTCGCACCAGGGCGGAGGTACGCTCACCTTCCGCACGACGACTGAAGGACTCTCATGGCCATCATCAAACAGGCGCAGCGACAAACACTCGGCCAGCTGATCGGCGCCAATAATCCCATCGTCACCGTCCCCGATGACAGCCAGCGCCAATACGCCTGGACAAAAAAGGAAGTCGATGTTTTTTGGGCAGACATCGAGAAGTTCAAGGAGTCTCGCGAAAGCGGGCGCGAATCATCAGCAGAGTACTTCATAGGTCCCGTTGTTACCATCACTGTCGACTCGAAACAGGGACGCTCGCTACTTGACGGCCAACAGCGCCTGACGACATCCACGATCCTCATTGCGGCGATCAGAGACATACTTTGGGGAATGAGATCACCTGAAGGAATATCGACCGCGAACAATATCCAGCGAGACTACATAGCACGCAAGTCGGGCCGCAAGGAGCCGATGGAGTACTTCCTTGTCCTTTCTCTTTTTGATCGCGACTTCTTTCGCGATCACATCCAAGATTGGAGTGAAATTACCGGCACTTGCACTAAAATTGAGAAGCCTGGACGACCCTCACATCATCTCATTTTAGATGCGTATAACAATTTTCGATCCAAGATTAGCAATCGACTACAAGCCTACGTCGAAGACGAGGCACGCATGGACTACCTCGACGCACTGCGCGAATGCTTGATCAACGGTCTGGTATTCGTTGAGATCCAGACCCCGTCATCAGGTGACGCCAACGAGGTATTCGAAACCATCAACTCCCGAGGAAAGGATCTTTCCACCGTAGACCTCGTTCGCAACTTCTTGATGGAGAAAGGTAGGAGCGAGCACGAGAAAACTCGAGTAAATGATGCGTGGCGATCTCTTTTGGATGGATTTGAACGCCGGGAAGAGATTGAAAAATTTTTGCGCCACTTCTGGGTTTCAAAGCATGGTGACGTAAAGTCTCATAGTCTTTATGCGACCATTCGGAAAGATCTTAGCGCCCATTTCGACAAGCGTCCACAATTGTATGGCGTCGGGGCCTTTTCTGCCGAACTCGAAGGTGCCGCCGGCCGGTACGCGGAATTGATTACAGGCAGCACCGGTGATGTTGATTTCGACGCCGCCTTGAACGAGATCAAAGCTATGAGCGCGGACGCCCTTTACCCACTCTTGCTGTCTGCCTCAGGAGGGCATTCATACCCGCAGCTGCAAATTCTAATAGAAGCTTCCATAAGCTACTACGTACGATGGACGGTGGTCGGCCGTAGGGAGTCCACCCTTCTCGAGGAGAACGTGTTTAGCGCAGCCAAAGAGCTTTCTAGAGGCGCCAGCTTAGAAGGTGTGCTACAGAAGGTCTTCGGCTGGATTCCGGACGATGAGACCTTTAAGGCCGATTTCCTCGAAGCCTCAATCCCCAAGCCGTCTCAAGCTCGGTATCTCCTGACAAAAATGGAGCAGCACCTGCGCCTCAAGAACGACGTTCATGAAGAACTAGTGATGGGGGATGGGAAGGTTCATGTTGATAATATCTACCCCCAGAAGCCGAGCATTGAGCTGATTCTCGATGATCACCAAGATTGGGTCAGCAGGCTGGGGAACCTAACGCTTCTTACAGGGAAGAAGAACCAGGCGCTGTCTGGTCTCGCTTTTCCGGAGAAAGCCGACCTCTACACCAACTCTGCACTTCTCATCTCCGCACAAACGGAGATCGATACATTGTGGGATCGCCAGAACGGGAAATGGCGAGTCGACGGCATTAAGGCTCGCCAAGCCAAGTTGGCTGGGTATGCCCTTGAAGTGTGGCCTGACGGCAGTCGCTGGGCGTAAACGGCTCTGCTGAGAGGTCGCTTGAGGAGCGTTGCTGCCAGGGTCGCGTGTGGGCTGTCGAAGGGCGGCCCACAGCGACAAGTAGCGACCTGTGGGAGGCCAGCTCGGTGACCGTGAGGCCGGCGTTTCTCCTCAGGTCGCGAGCCGTCGCGTCACGTTCTCGCGAGCGGCCTGGGCGGAGGAGGACAGGGAGAGAGACATGAGCGGGCCGAGGAAACTTTCTGTCAGTGGATCTCGTACTCGTCGTGTGGGACTGCGCGCTTCCATACTGCCTCGAAGGCGTCCGAGCACTGCTTGACGATGTGCGACTCCGTGCGCAGTTCGTTGGGCGTGCAACTCCAATCGCCGTCGCCCGAGAAGTGGTTGAAGAGGACCTGTGTGTCGTCGAAGATCCACAGGTCGGCGCCGGGCAGCATCAGGTCGGCCGCCCGCCTACGGGTAGCCAGCGAACGAGTTCGCCTGCGTGCAGGTTGACGACGGTTCCGGCGTGCTCGTAACGGATGTAGTCGGTGACCGGCTCGGACACGACACGGGCACGTCGTAGGACCCGCGCCAGAAAGCCACATGGCGCTCAGGTTCATCGCTACGACCAGCGATGAGGGCGCCGGCTCCGGCCCTGTTCGCCGGTTCAGGCAAGCCTGTGTTCCCATCGCAACGAGGGGCTCTCGCCGATCCAGTGCGAGCGATGCTTGGTCGTGATCTTCCTACCGCCGATCCAGTAGGTGTGCACGCGGTCTGTGATGTGGAGTCGTACGGCGCTGATGTCTGGTTTCCCGGCGTCCTGCCAGGCCGTGAGGGCCTGCTCAACGTCGTCCCACAGGGCCACGGGCCCTCCCTGACTGACCGTCCAACCGGACGTGTCCTCCGTGAAAGCCGCGAAGGACTCCCGGTCGGGGTCGAAGAGGTAGAGAAAGGGGGTGCCATCGCTTCCCGTGGCGCGTACGAGCTGGGCGGTCGGCGCGGCGAGTTGAGCGAGGAAGGCCGGCATCCACTCGTCCAGCAGGGTGGGCGGTACCTTCACCAGACGTTCCGTGTCCGGGTACGCAGTGCGGGCCGACAGGTCCCCGGCCAACGGTGGGGTGGCCTGGGAGCGAGCTTGCATGAAGGAGGAGCGGCCGACGATCCGCCCTTCGGCGCTGCCATCCTCGTTCACGGTGATCTTCGCCAGGCCGGTGCCGTACGGCCAGGAGCCGACTGTGCTGAGAATGATGCCGCCGGGCTTGGTCTGACGGACCCAGGTGTAGGGGATGCGGCGTACGGCACAGGCGGCGATCACTCGGTCGTAGGGAGCCCGGGCCGGGTGGCCGAGGAGGCCGTCACCTGTGACCGTCCACGTGGAGTATCCGGCGTCCTCCAGCGCGGCGTCCGCGCGGGCGGCTACCTGCGGATCCACTTCGACCGTGGTGACGTTGTCCTCACCGAGGCGATGGCACATCAGAGCGGTGGAGTAGCCGGTGCCGGTGCCGATCTCCAGCACCCTGTGGCCGTCCTCGAGCTGTAGGCCCTCGATCATGCCGACCACGGTCACGGGTGTGGTGGACGACGAGGTGGGAATCCCGGTGACGAAGTCGGCGGTCTGGTCAGCGGTCACGGAGCCGTCCAGTTGGGTGGCCAGGGATTGTTCGCTGTACGCGGTCTCGAGCCACTCCTTCGCGTCTGTGCCGAGCGCGTTGACCGGGCGCCAGCGTCCGCCATCCGCTGGAAGGAACACACCCGGATGCAGGAACAGCTCACGCGGGACGGCCTCGACCGCTGCACGCCACTGGGTACTCCTCAGGATTCCGGCGGCCTCCAGCCGGTCGGCGAGGGCGCGCCGCTGCGGAGCGCTATCGGGCAGGGGCATGTGCTTCTCCTTGAGTGAGCAGGTCGGCGAACGCCGCGGCCATGTGCAGTCCGGTCTTCTCCTCCAGCCATCCCCACTGGCCGTTGGGGTTCAGCTCCAACCAGTGGAACTCGCCGTCGTGGTCCAGAGCGAGGTCGAAGGATCCAGATACGAGGCCCAGGTGGTCGAGGTAGGCGAGAAGGGCCTTCTCAAGGGTGCCCGGCAGGTCTACCACGTGGTATCTGAGCAGGCTGTAGTCCTTGCGCCAGTCCAGGAGGCCGGAGTCGATGCGTACGGCGAACACGCGCCGTCCGACGATGAGGACTCGCAGGTCCGCGACTTTGTCCACACGGGCCTGGAACAGGTGCGGTGTGACGCGGACGGAGTCGTCCAGTTCCTCGGCGCGAACCGGCTCCGCCTGAAGTGAGGCCGACGCCGTCTCGCTGGTACGGCGTCCATCTCAGCGTTTTGTGGATGACCTCACCGTGTTCGTGGATGAACCGACGTGCCTCGTCGGGGTCGTTCGTCACGAGTGTGGGCGGAACCGTGAGGTCCATTCGTTGGGCGAGAGCCAGTTGGGCGGGCTTGTAGTCGGCAGCTGCGTTCCTGAGTGGATGATTGACCCACAGGCAGCCTGGTAAGGCGTACAGAATGCCGCCGAGCCCATAGCGGACCTGCGCGGCGGCGAACTGCGCGTCGGCGTCCGAAAGGTGCTCGAATCCGGGCCAGACGGGGCGGCGCCAGTACACCGCTCGCACGTGCTCCAGGCCGACCGTTCGCGACGGGGTTCGAATGTGCCCGGCCACTGGGGCCGGGCAGCTGCCGAGTCGTGCTGAGACCGTCAGGTCGGGACCGACGTCGGCAGGGTTGAAGCGGACCACTGGTACGCCGCGCCGGTTGAGGTGGGTGATCACCATGTCGGCGGTGATGTCGTTCTCCTCGGTGACCACCAGCACGGGCCTCTCCTCGGTCACAGCGTCAGTCCTTGTTGCTGTCCTGGTCGTGTCCTTGATCGGGCTGCGAGTCGAGGTTGGTGGAGGTGGACGTCTCCGTGCCGGAGCTGGTGCCGTGCTTGCCCATCTCGACCACTTGGCCCCGGTGGTCGCGGAAGACGCCGGTCTGTGTGGCCGGGTCGACCGTGACCACGGCGAACGGCAGCTTCACCGTCGTCGGGTAGGGGGCCAGACGGCCGACTCCCCATGGTCGGGCAGCGGTGATCTGGTGCGGCTTCGTGTGTGCCACGGATTCTCCTTCGAAAAGTCGTGTTCACGCTGTGACACTCAGTGAACGACAGGAGGTGCGCCGATCGGCAGGAAAGACCGTGCTCTCCCCGTCCGCCCTCAACCGGAAAAACTGACCCCTCCTTTACTCACGCCAGGATGACTACAGCGCCCCGCCCTTACGGTGGTTCGTGTGGCGGAGGCAAATGAGAAGTTCAAGGCACGCATGCGTGAACTCAGCTTCACGCAGGAGGAGTTGGCTGAGGCGATCAACGGGGCGATCGAGCAGGTCACCGGCAGGCAAGGCACCGTCTCGGTCCGAACGATCCACAATTTGGCGACGGGGAGAACCCGGTGGCCGCAGGCCAGACAACGACTGGCACTGGAGGCAGTATTCGGGTGTACGGCGATCGAGCTGGGGTTCACTCCCCACGCCAGGTCCTCCGTCAAGCAGCCAACACCCGAAAGCAGTCGGCACCACAAGGAGGAGCACGTGCTCCGCCGAACCTTCCTCACCACCGCCTCAGCCTCCGCTCTCTCGCCCATCGCGGGCCCGTCAAGCCTGCCGGGGCGCATCGGGCAGTCCGATGTGAACCGGCTCGCCGCCCAGTTCGCACTGATCATCGCCAACGACAACAAGGCCGGCGGAACCGATCAGGTCGAAGCGGCAGCGCTCGCTTGGTCCCAGCGTGTGCTGCACCTCCAGGACACACGGCCCGCCTCACAACGCGTGCGCGGACAGCTCTACGGCCTCGCCGCGGCCTTCACCGGCTCCGCCTTGTGGGCCGCGATCGACGGCGGACGGCTTGACCGGGCCCGACAGCATCTGAGCGAGGCAATCGCTCTCGCCGGCCTTTCCGGCGATTCCGCGATCCAGTTCCGCGTCTGGGGACATGCTGGAGCGTTCTACCGGCACCAGGGCCAGTACGCCGACGCACTCGCGGCCGACGAAGCCGCGAAACGTACCCGCGCCGCCCGCGACCCCCTCTTTGCCTCCCTCGCCCACGCGCGTGCGGCCGTGCACCACGCCGACGTGCGCAACCGCCAGGCCGCCGTGCGCTCCCTCGGCATCGCCGAGGCCAATCTGGGCCGGGCCGAGACCGGGGCGCAACGCCCCGCGTGGCTGCGGTTCTACGACTCGGCCGAGTTCCACCTCCTCGCCCTCACGACAAGCACCACGCTCGGCTTGTGGGAAGAAGCAGAGGCACACGCCCACCACACGCTGGCGAGACTTCGGCCGGACCTGAAGCGCAACCGGGCCCTCACCCACGCCTATCTCGCCCAAGCCCAGCTCGGCCAGCATGAGCCCGAACTCGCCGTGTCCACAGCAAACAAGATCCCCGCCCCAGCTCGACACGGACGCACCGCCCGTCTGCTGAACACCTTCGGACACCGGCTCCACGCCCTCGTCCCAGACTCCCCCGCCACTCGCGAGTGGTTCGAAACGGAGCTCCTGTGAGCCTTGAGTTGCGCCGTCACACCGCCGTCGAGCGCGTGCGCCGGACGATCGTCAACATCCATGTCGAGGTCCGTCAGCGCGACTTGGGCCTCACGGGTCCCTTCTACTCCGCCGAACGCTTCGACGAGCGGCTGACAGGACACAGCTCGCTGCCCGGGTGGGAGACAGTCGTCGCCTACGACGGGACCGAGCCCGCCGGTTTCGCGTACGCCACCCCGTTGGGCCCCGGCACTCGCTGGTGGCGAGCCATGACGACCCCACTGCCCGACGGGTACACGGAAGAGACGGGCAAGCGCACGCTCGCGCTGAACGAGATCGTGGTCCGGCGCCCGTGGCGCGGGACCGGCCTGGCCCTCCGCATCCACGAGGAACTTCTGGCCGGCAGAGAAGAGGACCGGGTCACACTGTTGGTCAATCCGAAGGCGGGAGAAGGCAAGGTCCAAGCCGTCTACGAGCGCTGGGGCTACGAGAAGATCGGCGAGCAGCAGCCGTTCGCGGACTCCCCGGTCTTCGCCTCGATGATGCGCGATCCGCTGCACCAGGTATGAACTGTCAGCCGACCCGAAGCTCCATGACAGACTCGCCAGACGCTCCACGAGGTACTCGACAATCTGCCACCCGAGTCAGACAAACAGCGCACCGTCGTCCTTGGCGACCTCGCTGCGGTCGAAGCCGCGGACGGCAGACCGGAGGAAGCGTGCAGATACGCCGTCACGGCCCTCGACCAGTTGGCCATCACCTGGTACGCCACCGGCATGGATCGCATCCGCGAGGTCCGGCGCACGCTCGCTCCCTGGCCACGTCCCGTACTCCCGGGTCTCGTCAACAAGACACTCGCCCCGTCGAACACCACCGCACGAATCATGCTCCGCAGGTTAGACGGTCCTGAACGACGGGCGAAGCGGCCCCTTTCGACCAGCGGTGGTCTCAGCCTCGGACGGTGAACGTTCATGATCGAGGGTGTCGGGGACGTTTCAAAGCGGCCTCCCAGACGCGGGTGTCCGAGACCTTGGATCCGGCCTCCGTTCCTCCGCGAGCGGCTGTAGGCCCACCACCGCCAAGAGCTCCAGGCGTTGCGCGTCCTCACTGTCCGGGGCTGCTGTGTAGATCATGATGCGGAGGTCGCTGCCTGTGACGGTGAGGATGTCGCAGTCGAGGGTGATGGGGCCCGTTTGGGGGTGGTCGATGATGACCGAGGCCTGGTGGTAGCCCACGAAACGTCTTCGGCACCGTGCGGGTCACCCACGCGTTCCTGCCGCTGCTGCGCCGCTCCCCCGCCCCCGTCGTCGTCAACGTCAGCAGCGGTCAGGCCTCCCTGAGCCGCGTCGCTGACGCGGACACCCCGGCGTACGCCTATCCGGGCGTCGCCTACCCGGCCTCGAAGAGCGCGGTCAACATGATCACCTTGCAGTTCGCGAAGGCGTTCCCGGGCATGCGGATCAACGCGGTGGAGCCCGGCTTCACCAAGACCGACCTCAACGGGAACACCGGCGTCCAGAGTGTCGAGGAGGGCGCCGAGATCATCGTCCGGATGGCGCGGGTGGGCCCCGACGGGCCGACCGGGAGCTTTCTCGACGCGGAGGGGCCGCTGCCCTGGTAGCCCTGCTGGGCCTGGTCCGGAGCAGTGTGACCGACGCCACGGGAACTGCCTCCTCCTGCCCGGAGAGGTAGATGTGTGAGGTCCATCAGAGAGATCGCAGAGGCCGAGGACGACGATGACGGCGGGCGGTTGCGCGGGCGGGTGCGGAGCGGGGAGCGGGCGGCTTTCGCCGAGCTCTACGAGTCGTACGCGACGGCCGTGTACAACCACGCGCTCCGGCTGACCGGGGACTGGTCGCTGGCCGAGGAGGTCATGTCGGAGACGTTTCTCGCCGCCTGGCGGGGGCGGGGCGAGGTGGCCGTCGAGGGTGGGACGTTGCGGCCGTGGTTGTTCGGCATCGCCACCAACAAGGCACGCAACGCCGACCGGGGTCTTCGGCGACGGCTCGCCTTTCTCGCCCGGCGGGCCGGAGCCGACGCCGGAGCCGACGCGGTTGTGGGGGACTTCGCCGAGGAGGTCGCCGGGCGGATCGACGACGCCCGTCGGCTCGCCGAAGTGCGGCGGGTGCTGGGGCGGCTCAGGCGGCACGAGCGGGAGGTCATCGCCCTGTGCGTGTGGGGCGGGCTCGACTACGCGCAGGCCGCCGAGGCCCTCGGGGTGCCGGTGGGGACCGTCCGGTCACGGTTGTCCCGGGCTCGGGCCCGGCTGCGGGAGATCGTCGAGCGGGAGGCCGGGGAGCCGGGGCGTACCGGACGGTCTGCGGGACGGCCCGCGGGACGACGTACGGAACCCCGCCCCCGTCGCGGAGAGGTAGAGAGTGAGACCGCGTTCGCGGTCCTGCCCATTCAGGAGGAAGCCCGATGAACTCCACTCCGGTCGGACCCGAGCAGGAGCGACTCGAAGAACTCCGGGAACTGGAGGGGCTGTTGCCCGCCGGTCCCGCCGAGCAGGTGCTGCCTCCCGGGCGTCGCTCCCATCACATGGACGTTCTGATGCAGCTCATCGACAAAGACGGCGGAAGCCTCAGCGGTAGCGGCGGTGAAAGCCGCACCGGTGACAGCAACACCTATGACAGCAGCCGCGGTCACCTCGGCGCTCGCCCCTGCGGCGGCGATCCGTACCTCTTCCGGGGGCGACGGTGGTCGCGGCCCGCTCTCGTCGCCGGTGTCGTCGCCGCCGCGTTGGCCGCCGGGCTCACGGCCGGGATCGGCTCGGGGCAGGATGGCGGTGGAACGGCGGCGCGGCCCGGTGCGAGCAGCACGGCGGGCGGGAGCCGCAGCGCCGTCGTGACCCTCGACCGTATCGCCGCCGTCGCCATGCGGACGGACGTCGAGCGCGTGGGCGACGGTCAGTTCGTCTACGTGCGCAGCACGGGTGCCGGGAACGAGGGTGCCTTCGACGGGCCCGTCAAGCTCGGGAAGACGCACGAGCGGCAGGTGTGGTTCTCGCAGCGGCAGGGGCCTGTGACCGATGTCGGGCTGATCCGTGAGAACGGACAGGACTGGCCGATCGAGGTGGGCGTGCCGGACGGTACGGACCCGAAGGACGCGGCGGTGGCGGCGGGCTTCGACCGGCCCACCTACGCCTGGCTCGCCTCCCTGCCGACCGATCCCGACGCCCTGCTGAAGCTGCTCTACGCCGACACCCGTGTCGAGAAGGGGGAGGACAGGGATCAGGTGGTCTTCGGCCGGATCGGTGATCTCGTCGGGGAGCAGATCATGCCGTCCGCGACGGCTGCCGCGTTCTACCGGGCCACCGCCCGGATCGCCGGTGTGACCGAGGTGGCCGACGCGGTGGACGCCGCCGGCCGGCACGGCATCGCCATCGCCCGGGAGGACACCCGGCACGGGACCCGCACCGAGTGGATCTTCGATCCCCGCACCCTCGACTACCTCGGCGTACGCACCGTCTTCAGCCGCGACACCGAGCGGGCCAAGGCGGGCACGGTCTACGACACGAGCGCGGTGCTGGAGCGGGCCGTCGTGGACAAGCGCGGGCAGACGCCGGGCGAGCGCCGGCGGGCCCGGCGAGGCTAGCCGCAACGCCGCCGGGCTTGGCCTGTGCCTCGGCTCGGGCTTGGTTCGACGGCGGTCTTGAGCTCGGGCTGGGGCTCGGTTCGACGGCGGGCTTTAGTTCGGGCTCGGGTTCGGGTTCGGCTTGAGCTCGGGCTCGGGCTTGGTTCGACGGCGGGCTTGAGTTCGGGCTCGGGTTCGACAGCGGGCTCGGGCTCGGGCTTGGTTCGACGGCGGGCTCGGGCTCGACGGCGGGCTCGGGCTCGGTTCGGCGGCGGGCTCGGGAGAGAGGCGGGCTGTGGCCGCCGCCTCGGCGCTCTCCCGAGCCCTTCAGACGTCAGCCGCTCGTCATCCGCCCAGCTGCCTGCGGTCGCCCCTCGTGCCGCCCGTGATCTGGATACGGCGCGGCTTGGCCTGTTCGGCCACCGGGATGCGCAGGGTCAGGACGCCGGCCTCGTAGGACGCGTCGATGCGCTCCGTGTCGAGGGTCTCGCCCAGGAAGAGCTGGCGGGTGAAGGTGCCGGCCGGACGCTCGGCGACGATCAGCTCCGCTCCTTCGGGGGCGGGGGAACGGCGCTCGGCGCGCACGTTCAGGACGTTGCGTTCCACGTCCAGTTCGATCGTCTCCGGGTCGATGCCGGGGAGGTCGAAGTGGACGAGGAAGTCGTCGCCCGAGCGGTAGGCGTCCATCGCCATCGCGGCGGGGTGGTGGTCGGTGCCGGTAGCCGTCCCGGGGCCGAAGAACTGCTGGGCGAGCCGGTCGAATTCACGGAACGGGTCGGTACGCATGAGCATCACGGGTCACTCCTTCCAGAGGTTCTGTCAGGCGATGCCTCATGCCTTCTTATATAGCTCGAACGAGGAAAGTTGACAAGCCTCGGCTCACCTTCGTCGTGTCGGTGAGGCATCGGGTTAGCCTCGGGCCAGTCGAAGCCGACCGATGAGAAGAAGGCAGGCAGACATGGTGAGGGTTCCCAGTGCGGTGATCGCCGCGGGCGGGCTGGTCGGCGGGTACGGCGTGGCCCGGTGGACGAGGCAGCGGCCGCTGGGCGGGGTCGTCCTCGCCGTCGCGGGGGCCGCGGCCGCGCGGCAGTGGCAGCAGCAGGCGGGCGGAAAGGCCGCGGGGGCACTGACCGCCACGTACGTCGCCGCCTTCGCGGGGTCGCATCCGCTGGCGAAGAGGGTGGGGGCCTGGCCGTCGGTGTTCGGCGTGGCGGGCGCGGTCGCCCTCGCGTCCTGGGCGGTCGCGGACCGGCGGGGCTGAGCCAGGGGTCACGCGGGGCCGGAGACCTACCGGCCCAGCGCCGACCGCAACGTCACCCCGTGCCGTCGGCGCAGTCGCCGTATCTCCCACACCGACAGCAGCGTCACCGACAGCGGGCCGCCCACCAGGAAGCCGTAGAGGACGAGCGGTGGGGCGGCCACCTCCGGGTCGTCCAGCAGGCCCAGGCCGAAGAGCGACCAGACCAGGAGCGGGGAGATCAGAGCCGGCAGCAGGTCGTGGACGTCGCCGAGGCGGAAGCAGGAGTTGAAGGCGTAGACCAGGGCCACCACGGTGACGGGGATCGCGAGGAGCAGGGCGGCGGCGCAGGCGAGGGTGCCGAGGGCGAACACCACGATCAGCAGGATGCCGAAGAGGATGCCGTGGTAGTCGAAGTCGGACGGCGCGATGATCTCGCCCTTCAGCAGCCGGACCAGGAACCAGCACACCGCGGCGCCGAGCGCGATCGCGAACACCGAGAGCAGCGGGCCCAGCAGGCGACGCGCGTACACCCGGCCGAGCGGTGAGCGGGCCGTGGCGATGAACGCCGTCACGGCGACGAAGGCCGTGCCGAAGGTGATCCCGCAGCCGATCAGCAGCTCCTCCAGCTTGTCCATGACGAACTTCTCGCGCCCCTCCCGCAGGGGATACGCCATCAGCAGCCACACCGTCGCGGCCAGCCCCACCGCTGTCCGGGCCCATGCCAGGACGCGCACCGTGGGGTCGTCCACCCGGTCGGCACGGGAGGGTTCGGCCAGGGCCGAGGCGACGGCGAGCGGGTTGGGCAGGGCGCGCAGCGCGCCGGAGCGGCCCGGGCTGCCGGTGTTCACGTGAGATCTCCCCCGAGTACGTGGCACGGTTCACGCGTTTGCGCGTGCCACGGCGCGCCACCTTATACGATCTTCATCTCTCGGGTCACCGCCCCTCTGCCCGCCTCTCCTCCCACCCCTTCGCCCGGCCCTTCCACCGACCGGCACGCCCACCCGTACCCCTGCGGCCTCGTCCACGCCATCTTGCGGAGGCACTCGCGCAACGCCGTCCGGCAGCCGAAACCCGCCTGAGGGTCGATGAGTTGCACGGCGTGCGCCGTCGGGGTGCAGTCGGTCAGGTTTTCGTTATCGGCCCCACCCCTCGTCCGTCTCCGCGTCATGCACCTGCAACCGCACCAGACTCGACCCCGACGGATCGCCCCGCGACAGATCAGCCGCCGCGGACTGCTGAAGGCCGCGGGCATGGCGGCCGGAGCCGTCGGTGTGGCCGCGGCCGTCCCCGCCGCGCCCGCCGCCGCGGCCGGATACGCGCACCCGGGCCTCCTGCACACCGGCGCCGATCTGGCCCGGATGGCCGCCAAGGTGAAGGCCGGCGCCGGGCCCTACACGGCCGGATACGCCCGGCTCACCGCCAACCGGCACGCGCAGAGCGGCTGGACGGCCAATCCACAGGCCACCGTGTACCGGGGCTCGGGCTCGCCCCAGAACTACGCGATCCTCTACAACGACCTCCACGCCGCCTACCAGAACGGTCTGCGCTTCCACGTCAGCGGTGACAGCGCGTACGCCGACACCGCCGTCGCGATCCTCAACGCCTGGTCGGCGAAGCTCACTTCGCTCGCGGGCTCCGCCGACCGGTTCCTGGCGGCCGGGCTGTACGGCTACCAGGCCGCCAACGCCGCCGAACTCGTCCGCGACCACGCCGGCTTCGAGCTCGAGCGTTTCCAGAAGATGCTGACCACCGTCTTCTCGCCGCTCAGCGAGAGCTTCCTCGTCGAACACAACGGCGCCGTGGTCACCAACTACTGGCCCAACTGGGACCTCACCGCCATGGCCTGCGTCCTCGCCACCGGCATCTTCTGCGACGACAGCGCCAAGGTGGAGCAGGCCGTCCAGTACTTCAAGAACGGCTCCGGGCTCGGCGCCGTCAGGAAGGCCGTCCCGGTCGTGCACGACGACGGTCTCGGCGAGTGGCTGGAGGCCGGCCGGGACCAGGGGCACGCGCTGCTCGGCGTGGGCCTCATGGGCACCTTCTGCGAGATGGCCTGGAACCAGGGCATCGACCTCTACGGGTACGACGACAGCCGCTTCCTCAAGGGCGCCCAGTACGTGGCCAAGTGGAGCCTCGGCGGGGATGTCGCCTACACGGCCAACACCCGGGCCAAGGGCGCGGTGGGCGGCTGGTCGGGCAGCGAGACGGCCTCCGGGGCGGCGGGCGTCGACCCGGCGATGACCCGGCCGGTCTGGGCGATGATCGCCAACCACTACACCGGGCGCCGGGGACTGTCCGCCCCGTACCTCACCCGGATCGCCGCCGAGGCGGCACCCGAGGGGGGCGGCGGGGACTACGGCCCCAACAGCGGCGGCTACGACCAACTCGGCTTCGGCACGCTGGCGTTCACCCGGGACCGGGCGACGACGACCGCGGGCGGCGGCTCCTCGGACACCTCGTCCACGTCGGCGTCCGCATCCGAGGTCCCGTCCACGTCCTCGTCCACGTCCTCGGCCGCGTCCGGGGCCGCAGCGGGTGGGGCGGCGGCGCCCTCCGCCTCGGCGGGCCACGGCACGGCGAAGGCCGCCGCTCCGAAGAGCGGCGGCCTCGCGTCCACCGGTTCCACCGACCTCGTCGCCTGGACCGCGACCACCGGCCTCACCGCCCTGGCGGGCGGCCTGCTGTTGCTGCGCCGACGGGGACGGGCCCGGGGCGGCGAACAGTAGAAGACCCCGCAGGCGGACTCAGGCGGTCGCCCGCGCCCATGACCTCGGACGATCGCCGCGCGAGCGCACTCAGGCGGTCGCCCGCGTGCGGCGGACTCAGGCAGCCACCCGCGCGACCGGCCGCGGGAGGCCGCCCGCACGACCGGCCGCGGGAGGCCGCCCGCGCCGATGACCTCACGCGGTCGCCTTGCGGGAGCGGTCTCCCTCGGTCGACTCGCTGACCTTCGTCGCCGCCGTCAGGGGCTTGGCGATGTCCTCCAGGGAGCGCCCCTCGGCCTTGACCGCCAGGAACGCCGCCACCAGGCCCGCCGCACACATCAGGGTCGCGCCGATGCAGAAGGCGAGGACCGTGTCGCCGACCTTGCCCGTGTCGGTGAGGTCGGCGAACAGCAGGGGGCCGCTGATGCCGCCGGCGGCGGTGCCGAGGGCGTAGAAGAAGGCGATGGACATCGCGCGGGTCTCCATCGGGAAGACCTCCGACACCGTCAGATAGGCGCTCGACGCGCCCGCCGACGCGAAGAACAGCACCGCGCACCAGCAGGCCGTCATCGTCGTCGCGTTCAGCGAGCCCTGGTCGAACAGCCAGGCCGTGCCGAACAGCAGCACACCGGAGAGCAGGTACGTCGAGGAGATCATCACCCGTCGGCCCACCGTGTCGAACAGCTTGCCCAGCAGCAGCGGACCGCAGAAGTTGCCGATCGCGATGACGGCGAAGTAGTAGCCGGTGCTGCCGCTCGGCACGTCGAAGAACTTGGTGAGGATGGCGCCGAAGCCGAAGGTGATCGCGTTGTAGAGGAACGCCTGTCCGATGAAGAGCGAGAAGCCGAGGACCGAGCGGCGCCGGTAGTCGGAGAACACCGTGCGGGCGATCTCGACGAAGGAGACGGTGCGGCGCTGATGGATCGTGAGCTCGCCCTCGGCCCGCGGCAGCCGCTCCCCCTTGTCCTCCTCGATGTTCTTCTCGATCGAGGTGACGATCTCCTCGGCCTCCCGGTCCCGGCCGTGGATCAGCAGCCAGCGTGGGCTCTCCGGGACGTGCCGCCGTACGAGCAGGATCACCAGGGCGAGGACGGCGCCCAGCGCGAACGTCAGCCGCCAGCCCACGTCCGCCGCGAAGATGTCGGTGTTCAGCGCGACGATCGACAGCAGCGAACCGCCGACCGCGCCCAGCCAGAAGCTGCCGTTGATGATCAGGTCGACCCGGCCCCGGTACTGCGCCGGGATCAGCTCGTCGATCGCGGAGTTGATGGCCGCGTACTCGCCACCGATGCCGAAGCCGGTGAGGAACCGGAACAGCAGGAACCACCAGGTGTCGAAGGACACCGCCGTCAGGGCCGTGGCCGCCAGATACACCGCGAGGGTGATCATGAACAGCTTCTTGCGGCCCCACTTGTCGGTGAGCCGGCCCCAGAAGAGGGCACCGACGCACGCACCGGCCACGTACAGCGCGGCCGCGACGCCGGTGACCTGCCCGGAGGTGATCGGCAGGCCGCTGCCCGGCTCCGACAGCCGGGCAGCGATGTTCCCTACGACCGTGACCTCCAGGCCGTCCAGGATCCACACGGTGCCCAGACCGAAGACGATGGTCCAGTGCCACCGCGACCAGGGGAGCCGGTCGAGGCGGGCGGGGATGTCAGTGGTGATCGTGCGGTCCTTCTCGGCCGGCACGGCAGCTTCGGCGCTGGTCATGGGCTCCCTCCTCGGCACGCCCCGCTTCGAGCGGAACGCCGGTCGTGTTCCCGCGACCAGCGCCTTTAAGCCCCGAGCCAGCGCGCCACCGTGTAGATCAGCAACCCGGCCAGCGAACCCACCACCGTGCCGTTGATCCGGATGAACTGGAGGTCACGGCCGATGTTGGCCTCGATCTTGCGGGTCGTGTGCTCCGCGTCCCAGCCCGCGACCGTGTCGGTGATCAGGGAGGTGATCTCGTGCCGGTAGGTCGTCACGACGTGCACCGCCGCGCCCTCCACCCAGCTGTCCACCTTCTCCTGCACCTTGCGCTCGGTGGCCATCCTGGCCCCCAGGGACAGCAGCGAGGCCCGCACCCGCAGCCGCAGCTCGCTGCGCTCGTCCTCCGCAGCCGCGACGATCATGGAGCGCACGGCGGTCCAGACGGACGCGATCAGATCCTGCACCTCGCCCCGGCCCAGCACCTCACCCTTGAGCCGCTCCACCCGCGCCCGGGTGTCCGTGTCGGACTGGAGGTCGGAGGCGAAGTCGCCGAGGAACCGGTCGAGGGCGCCCCGCGCCGGGTGGGACGGCATGTCCCGCATCTCCGCGCAGAACCGCAGCAGTTCCTTGTAGACGCGCTCGCCGATCCGCTTGTCGACGAAACGGGGCGTCCACCCGGGGGCACCGCCCTCCACCGCGCCCATCACCGAGTCGCCGTGCAGCACCAGCCAGTCGTACGCCCGGGCCACCACCAGGTCCACGGCCCGCCGGTGACCGCCGTCCGCGACGATCTTGTCCAGCATCTTGCCGATGCCCGGCGCGATCTCCTGCGCCTCGGCGCGACGCGTGATCGCCTCCCCCACCACCGCCTGCACATCCGAGTCGCGCAGGACCGTGAGCGCGCCCCGCAGCGCCGTCGCCAGTTCCGCCGTCACCCGGTCGGCGTGCGCCGGATCGGCCAGCCAGGCACCCAGCCGGGTGCCGATGCCGACCGCGCGCAGCCGCTCCCGTACGACGTCCTCGGAGAGGAAGTTCTCCCCGACGAACTCGCCCAGCGAGACACCCAGCTGATCCTTCTTGTTCGGGATGATCGCCGTGTGCGGGATCGGCAGGCCGAGCGGGTGACGGAAGAGCGCCGTGACCGCGAACCAGTCGGCGAGCGCACCGACCATGCCCGCCTCCGCGGCGGCCGCCACATAGCCCGCCCAGGCCCCCGCACCGTGGTGGGAAGCCCACTCGGCGAGGACGTACACCACGGCCACGAACAGCAGCAGCCCGGCCGCGGTGAGCTTCATCTGGCGCACCCCGCGCCGCTTCTCCTCGTCGGCGGCGCTGAAGACGGTCATCGCGCGCGCCGCCCCGGTGCCGGCCGGCCGCTCCGCTTCCGTACGATCCATCCGTTCCATCCGTTCCGGTCGACGCCCTGTGCCACCTGTGCCACCTGTGCCCCCGTGAAACGCACGCGGATCACGCAGATATTGTCCCTGCTTGACCGACTCCCGGAACGGAACAGGAGTTCCCGGCGTCTGTCAGATGGGGGAGCTCAACGGTGAACTCCCGCATGAACGCATGAAGACATGACTGCGTGCCTGCGTGTCTGCGTGCCTGCGTGCCTGCATCACTGCGTGAGCGCATCACTGCATGACTGCATGACTGCATGATCCGGAGCCGCATCGCTGCTCCCCTCCCCGAGGAGACCCACCCGCATGGCCAGGCGACACGGTTGTGCCCTCCTGTCTGCGATCGTCGCCCTGGTCGTGGGCCTGTCCACCGCGCTGTACGTCTCGGTCGCCGCCGACCACGGCCCCGGGTACCGCTCCGGCGCGGCCGCCCTCGCCCCGGCCCCCGGCCCCGGCGACGCCGCCCCCGCCTCGACGGGCGTCTGGGTCGGCACCTGGGCCGCCGCCCCGGTCAGCGGTGAACCCGGCACCGCGACCGACGGCACGGCGGGCCGCACGGTCCGCAACGTCGTGCACACCAGCGTCGGCGGTACGAGTGCCCGCGCCACACTGTCCAACCTCTACGGCGCCGGGCCGCTCACCGTGACGCACGCCACCCTCGCCGTCGCGGCCGGCGGCGGGAGCGCGGCCGTGCTCCCCGGCACACTGCGCCGGCTCACCTTCGGCGGGGCCACCACCGTCGTCGTCCCGGCCGGCGGGCAGACGGTCAGCGACGCCGTGAACGTGGTCGTCCCGCACGACTCCGACGTCCTGGTCAGCGTCTACACCCCCGCCTCGGCCGGCCCGGTCACCTACCACCCGCACGCCCGGCAGACCAACTACGTCGCCGAGGGCGAGTCCACCGAGGACACGACCGGCGCCTCGTTCACCCCGGCCGGCGAGTACTGGCGCTACCTGACCGCGCTGGACGTGCTCAGCAACGAGGCCGACGGCACCGTCGTAGCTTTCGGCGACTCCATCACCGACGGCGTCACCTCCACCACCGGCACGAACCGCCGCTGGCCCGACGTCCTCGCCGGCCGGCTGCGCGCGAGCGTCGCCACCGGCGGGGACGCACCCCGCTACGGCGTCGTCAACGAGGGCATCAGCGGCAACCAGGTCCTCGTCGACGACCCCCACCGCGGCGCGGCCGGCCTCAACCGCTTCGAACGGGACGTCCTCGGCCGTACGAACGTCAAGGCCGTCGTCATCGACCTCGGCATCAACGACATCCTGCGCAACCGGCGGCTCGCCGACCCGCAGGCGGTCGTGACCGGCCTGCGCACCCTCGTCGAGCGCGCCCACGCCCACGGCATCAGGGTCGTCGGCAGCACTCTCACGCCGTTCCGCGGCCACCACGGCTACACCGACGCCCGCGAGGACGTACGGCAGCGGATCAACCGGGCGATCCGGACGGACGGCGTGTTCGACGAGGTCGTCGACTTCGACAGGGCGCTGCGCGACCCGTACGACCCGCGCAGCCTGCGCCCCGAGTACGACTCGGGCGACCAGCTGCACCCCAGCGACCGCGGCTACCGGAAGATGGCGCAGACCGTCGGCCTGGCGGAACTGAAGGGATCGGTTCCCGCCCGGCTGTAGTCACCGGCAGGCTCCCACCCGGCCGCAGCAGCCGCCGGGCACCGCAGCGGGGCCCCTGACCGAGCGCCAGCCACCGAACCCCACAGCGACCGTCCGGGCCGAGCGACCGCCGTCCACCCCGTAGCGCCGCCAGGCCTCAAAGCCGCCGCCGGGCCCCGCAGCGGGGCCCCTGACCGAGCGGCAGCCACCGAACCCCACAGCGACCGTCGGGCCGAGCGACCGCCCTCGGCCCCATAGGCGCCGCCAGGCCTCAAAGCCGCCGCCGGGCCCCGCAGCGGGGCCTCTGGCCGAGCGGCAGCCACCGAACCCCACAGCGACCGTCCGGGCCGAGCGGCCGCCGCCGGGCCTCACCGCGGGCCCCTGCCGGGCGGTGGCCGTCAGTCCTCGTAGCGGTGTTCCCGCTGTTCCTCCCGGGCGCCGGACCCGGGCCCTTGGCCGTGCCGATGTCCCCCCAGGATGTCCTTGTGGCCCTCCAGCATCCGCCGGTGGGCGTCCTGTTCACCCTCCCGGGACGACGAGCGCAACTCGCGTTTCGCCGCCCTGCGGTCCAGCTTCTCCTGCCGCCGGGCGGCCCGCGTCTTCTTGCGCTCGACGCCGACCCCGCCCCAGAAGGCGAACCCGCTGACGACCACCCGCGGCGCGCCCGGCTCACCGCGCACCCCGGTCTCCCGCTGGTCGAAGCCGCCCATCACGCCGATCCCGCGGACGTCCACCTCGACCCCCGGCGGCACGATGATCTGCACCCCGCCCATGATCGCGACACAGTTGATCTCGACCTCACCGGCCGCGAAGTCCGCCTCACGCAGGTCGATCTCCCCACCGCCCCAGAACGCGACGCAGGTGAAACGCCGGGGGACCGTCCAGCGGCCCCGGCGCTGAAAGCCGGACATCACGGCCACCGCCCAGCTCGACGAACCCTCGCCGCCCACCACCCGCCCGGCCCAACTCCCGTCCGCCGGCGGCTCCTTGTGCAGCGACACGACCGACGGGGGTGCCACTGCGGCGACCGGCAGGTCCCGGGTGATCGGCGTCAACTCCCCGTACGTGCGCGCCTTGTACGTCTCCTCCATCCGTTCCTCGAACTCCGCCATGTCGAGACGGCCCTCCGCGAGGGCGTCCCGCAGGACCTCGACGACCCGCTCACGATCGGCGTCGGAGGCACGGAGATCCGGCAGTCCCGGGGCTGCGTCGTCGCTCATGTCAGCAGCCTACGAGTTCCCGGGCCCCGGCACTACGGTCTCCCGCGCGGGCTCACGCCCGGGCGGGAATTCGTGGGCGCCCCCCGTCGAATACAGCATCTTCGCGATCACGGCCTCGATGTCCGGCTCCCGCACCGACAGGTCCACCAGCGGGTACTCCGCCGCGATCCGGGCGACGAGCGGAGCCGCCGACTCCGACGCGGGGAACGCCAGCCACTGCCTCGGCCCGTCCACCTTCACCACCCGCGCCGCCTCCCCCACCTCGACCGGCGGCAGCTCCCGCTCCAGGTCCACCACCAGCGTCCGCTCACTCTCCCCCGCCTCGTGCAGCCCGGCCAGCGCCCCGTCGTAGACCAGCCGACCATGGTCGATGACCATCACCCGGGAGCAGAGCTGCTCGATGTCCTGGAGGTCGTGCGTGGTGAGCAGGACCGTCGTGCCCCGCTCGGTGTTCAGCTCGCGCAGGAACTCCCGCACCCGCGCCTTGGAGACCACGTCCAGACCGATCGTCGGCTCGTCCAGATAGAGCACCTCGGGGTCGTGCAGCAGCGCCGCCGCGATGTCCCCGCGCATCCGCTGCCCGAGTGACAGCTGCCGCACGGGCACGTCCAACAACGCCGACAGATCGAGGAGTTCGACCAGCCGGTCGAGGTTCTGCCGGTAACGGCCGTCCGGGATGCGGTACATGCGGTGCATCAGCCGATAGGAGTCGATCAGCGGGAGGTCCCACCACAGCGTCGTACGCTGCCCGAACACCACCCCTATCCGATGCGCCAGCCGCGTCCGCTCACGCGACGGATCGATCCCGGCGACCCGCAGCCGGCCCCCGCTCGGCGTCAGGATCCCCGTCAGCATCTTGATCGTCGTCGACTTCCCCGCGCCGTTCGGCCCGATGTAGCCGACCATCTCACCGCGCGCCACGGTGAACGAGATCGAGTCCACCGCCCGCACCCGCCGAAGCTCCCGCTTCAGGAAGCCGGTCTTCCTCCGCACATCGAAGACCTTCTCCACCCGGTCCACCTCGATGAACGCACTCCCGGCGCTCCTCGGGCTCCCGGCGCGCCCCTCGCTCTCGGCCCTCTTCGCACTCTCCGACACGGTCGCGCTCAACTCCCCGTACTTCGATACGTCCGCAGCCCCGCCCGCCACGCCAGCCCCGCCGCCGCACAGCACCCCACCGCGACCAGCGGCGAAGCGAACGCCGCCCACTCCGGCAGCCCCAGCGGATACGGCCGCCCCAACACATACGCCGCCGGCACCCAGTTGACGAACGCCAACGGCAGCACGAACGTCACCCCGCGCACCAGCTCCCGGCCGAACACGGTCGGCGGATACTGCAACAGCGTCTGGCCGCCGTACGTGAACGCCGCCTGCACCTCCGACGCGTCCTGCGCCACGAACTGGAACGCCGCGCCCGCCACGAACACCGCCGAGAAGATCACCCCGCCACTGACGATCATCACCGGCACCAGCAGCAGTTTCACCGGTGTCCACGCGACATCCATCTCGGCACACGCATAGCCCAGCACCAGCGCGCCCTGCGTGATCCGCGCCACCCGGCGCAGCGCGAACCGGTCCGCGGCGACCTGCGCCAGCACCGGCGCCGGCCGCACCAGCAACGTGTCCAGCGTGCCGTCCCGCACCCGCGTGCCCAGCCGGCCCGCCGAGCCGATCGCCAGATCCGCGACCCCGAACGACATCGCCGACAACCCGTACAGAAAGGCGACCTCCGGCAACGAGTAGCCGCCGAGCACATCGACCTGCGAGAACATCAGCAAGATCGCGACAAAGTCCAGCCCCGTCACCAACAGGCCGCCGACCACCGTCAGCACGAACGACACCCGGTACGCCAGCGTCGAACGGATCCACATCCCGGCGATCAGCCGATACGCCCGCAACCCCTCCACCAGCCGGCCTCGCTCACCCACCCTGCACCACCACCCGCCGCGTCGCCGCCCCCTGCGCCCACCGGCCCACCGCCAGCAGCACCACCGCCCACCCCGCCTGGAAGGCGAACGCGGACCACGGATCGATCCGCCCCATCAGCACGTCGGCGGGCATCTGCAACAACGCCGACCACGGCAGCAGCGTCACGAAGTCACCGAGCGGCCGGGGAAACGCGTTGAGCGGCAGCGCCATCCCCGAGAAGAACATCCCGGTGACCATCAGCACCTGGAGCGCCCCCGTACCGTCCAGCAGCCAGAACCCGCTCAACGCCACCAGGAACCGGATCCCGTAACTGACCACCATCGCCAGCACGATCGCGACCAGCAGGGCCAGCCAGGTCACCGGATCGTCCGGCAGCGCCGTCGGAAAGAACAACGCCCCGAAGGCGAAAGGGATCACCCCCCGCCCCAGCAACTGGAACAACGCCCGCCCCATGTCGCTCGCCAGCCACCACAGCTGCAGATCCGCCGGCCGGTACAGATCCACCGCCACCTCACCCGTGCGGATCCGCTCCATGAGCTCGGTCTCGAAACCGCCGCCCTGGATCGCGAGCGTCGCGAACAGCGCCTGCCCCAGCCACACATAGGTGACCGCCTGCGCCTGGTCATAGCCCCCCAGGTGCGGCCGCTCGTCCCACAACGCCAGATATGCGTAGACGAGGATCAGGCCGAAAACGGTGTTGGTGAACACCCCCGCGGCCGTGGCCACCCGATAGGTCGCGTACCTTCTGAAACCCCCCGCCGCGACGGTCGCGTACAGCCGCGCCGATCCCAAGGCAACCGTCCTCCTCGCCCGATAGTCACCCCTGGTGCCCCTTCTCGACACCGAAGCGCAGGAGCCTAGTGCGCCGCCCCGATCGCGTGCCACGCCTTTTCCCGGCACGACAGCGGAACACCGAGCCCGCACGACGGCACGACCGCGCGCGGTGTGACGGAACGCGCGCCGATTGCCGGGAACGGAACGCACGGTGCGAGAGTCTTCAGCAGGGGGCGCAGAACGGGTACGAGGCGTAAAAGACGTAAGAGGCGTTAAAGGCGTACGGGAACGTACGACGCGAATCAGGAGTCCTGCAACACATGAGTGACGAGCCGCAGCCGCACCAGCCGACCGGGGGCACGGCACCCGGACCACCCCAGGCGGGTGACGGAGAAAGTGGCAGCGAAGGCAAGGAGAGCAAGAAGGTGAAACGACCCAAGCGCACCGGCCTGCGCCGGCTCCTGCCCACCTGGCGCATGGTGCTCGGCACCTTCTTCGTCGGCGTCCTGGTGCTCGTCGGCCTGTTCTTCCTCGGCTACTCGATGGTCGAGATCCCGCCGGCCAACGCGCTCGCCACCAAGCAGTCCAACGTCTACCTCTACGCCGACGGCACCGAGATCGCCCGCGACGGCACCGTCAACCGCGAGAACGTCGACCTCTCCCAGATCTCCAAGGACGCCCAGCACGCCGTCCTCGCCGCCGAGGACCGCGACTTCTACACCGAGTCCGCCATCGACCCCAAGGCGATGCTCCGGGCCGGCTGGAACACCGCCCTCGGCAAGGGCAAGCAGTCCGGCTCCACGATCACCCAGCAGTACGTGAAGAACTACTACCTCGCGCAGACACAGACCGTCACCCGCAAGGTGAAGGAGTTCTTCATCTCGATCAAGCTGGACCGCGAGACCTCCAAGGACGACATCCTCGAGGGCTACCTCAACACCAGCTACTTCGGCCGCAACGCCTACGGCATGCAGGCCGCCGCCAAGGCCTACTACGGCGTCGAAGCCGCCAAACTCACCCCCGCCCAGGGCGCCTACCTCGCCGCCCTGGTCAACGCGCCCAGCGAGTACGACGTCATCGCCCACCCCGAGAACCGCAAGGCCGCCGAGGCCCGCTGGAACTACGTCCTCGACGGCATGGTCACCAAGGGCTGGCTCAGCGAGGCCAAGCGCACCGGCATGAAGTTCCCCACGCCCCAGGAGACCTCCGGCGCCGACAACGGCATGTCCGGACAGCGCGGCTACCTCGTCAACGCGATCAAGGACTACCTGCGCGACAACAAGATCGTCACCCAGGACGAACTCGACGCCGGCGGCTACCGCGTCACCACCACCATCGACAAGAGCAAGCAGAACGCCTTCGTCGACGCCGTCAACGACAAGCTGATGAAGAAGCTCGACAAGAAGAACCGCAAGGTCGACACCTACGTCCGCGCGGGCGGCGCCGCCGTCGAACCCAAGACCGGCAAGATCCTCGCCCTGTACGGCGGCATCGACTACGTCAAGCAGTACACCAACAACGCCACCCGCCAGGACTTCCAGGTCGGCTCCACCTTCAAGCCGTTCGTCTTCACCTCGGCCGTCCAGAACGACTCCGAGACCCAGGACCGCCGCCAGATCACCCCCAACACGATCTACGACGGCACCAACAAGCGCCCCATCCAGGGCTGGAGCGGCGGCACCTACGCCCCCGAGAACGAGGACTACGTCAACTACGGCAACATCGACGTACGCACCGCCACCGACAAGTCGGTCAACTCGGTGTACGCGCAGATGGCCGTCGACGTCGGCCCCGCGAAGGTCAAGCAGACCGCGATCAGCCTCGGCCTGCCCACCGACACCCCCGACCTCCAGCCCTACCCCTCCATCGCCCTCGGCACGGCCAACGCCAGCGTCCTGGACATGGCGCAGGCCTACGCCACCCTCGCCAACCACGGCAAGCACGGCGTCTACACCCTGATCGCCAAGGTCACCAAGAACGGCACCGACGTGATGGACCTGCCCGCGCAGAAGTCCTCCCAGGTCGTCAGCCGCGAAGCCGCCGACACCACCACCTCGATCCTGCGCAGCGTCGTCCAGAACGGCACCGCCACCGCGGCCCAGGCCGCCGGCCGGTCCGCCGCCGGCAAGACCGGCACCGCCGAGGAGGACACCGCGGCCTGGTTCGCCGGCTACACCCCCGACCTCGCCACCGTGGTCGCGGTCATGGGCCAGGACCCGAAGACCGCCGACCACAAGTCCCTCAGGGGCGCGATGGGCCTCCCCCGCATCAACGGCGGCGGCGCACCCACCGAGATCTGGGCCCAGTTCACCAAGAACGCCCTGAAGGGCACCCCCGACTCGGACTTCAACCTCCAGATCCAGGACGGCGGCGAGCAGTCCGCCTACCCCTCGGCCCCGCCCTCCTCGGACGAGCCCAGCGACCACGAGACCGGCGGCAGCACGCCGAGCGGCGACACCACCAAGGGCCGGACGCAGGGCCAGACCCAGGGACAGACCGGCGGCGGCACCACGACCACCGGCGGCACGACCGGGAACACCACCTCCGGCACCACCACCGGCGGCACCACGAACACCGGCGGCACGTCGGCCGGCACCACCGACGGCGGGACCGCGACCAACGGAACGACCTCGGGCACCAGCTCGGGCACCACCGACGGCAACACCTCGACCGGCACCACCGACGGCGCGACCGGAGACCCCGGCAACACGTCGGGCACGGTCGGCCCCCAGCTCACGGCCACCGGGTGGGACTGACGTACTTCCAAACATGGAAAAGAAACGACAAAAGGGCTGGTGACGATGGTCACCAGCCCTTCTTGCCGGCTAAATCAGAGGTACAGGCCGGTCGAGTCCTCCGACCCCTCGAACCGGTCGGCCGCCACCGCGTGCAGATCGCGCTCCCGCATCAGCACATACGCGACCCCCCGCACCTCGACCTCCGCACGGTCCTCCGGGTCGTACAGCACCCGGTCCCCCGGCTCCACGGTCCGCACGTTCTGCCCCACCGCGACGACCGCCGCCCACGCCAGCCGACGGCCGACGGCCGCGGTGGCGGGAATCAGAATGCCGCCACCCGAACGCCGCTCACCCTCGCCGGCCTCCTGCCGCACGAGCACACGGTCGTGCAGCATCCGGATGGGCAGCTTGTCGTGCGGGGTACTCAGGTCGTCTCTCTTGGCGCTCACACCAGTGAACCTACCTGCCCGAAGCGAATCCGTACGCGAGTGGGCCCCGGAGGGACCAGGGGATCAGCGCTTGCGACGCCGTCCGCCACGCCTGCCGCGCCCGCCGAACGCCAGCAGCCCCACGACGCCGACGACGACCAGCGCCACCGGCACGACCCGCTCCAGCCGGGGCGCGCCCTCCTCGTCCACGAACTGCGCCCGCACCTCGCTCACGGCGCGGTTGACCTGGACGTAGGCCTTCCCGAGCGTGTGATCGACGTTCGCCACGACCTTGGCCTTGGCGTCCCCGACGATGGTCTTCGGGTGCACCCGCACCCCGATCTCGTCCAGCGTCTCCGCCAGCACCTCGCGGCGGGCCCGGATGTCCGCCTCGATCTGCGCCGGGGTTCTGGTGTCCGACGTCTCCGCCACGGTAAGGCCTCCGAAGTCAGCTGTGTCTTGTTCTGGACAGTCTGTCAGCTCTGCCCGCCGCCGCACTGTCAGGACCCCCGGTTACG
The DNA here is from genome assembly GCF_042737375.1 of Streptomyces sp. NPDC060000. Classification (NCBI taxonomy): domain Bacteria; kingdom Bacillati; phylum Actinomycetota; class Actinomycetes; order Kitasatosporales; family Streptomycetaceae; genus Streptomyces; species Streptomyces sp. NPDC060000. Next base: position 36,973 of record NZ_JBHWUU010000022.1, on the reverse strand, counting down.
CTGGTCCGATGAGCGAGCGACTCCAGCCCGGGGACGTGGCCCCCGCCTTCACCCTCTCCGACGCCGACGGCAACCAGGTGTCCCTGTCGGACCACAAGGGCCGCAAGGTCATCGTCTACTTCTACCCGGCCGCGCTTACCCCCGGCTGCACGAAGCAGGCCTGTGACTTCACGGACAACCTGGAACTGCTGACCGGCGCGGGTTACGACGTCATCGGCATCTCCCCCGACAGCCCCGAGAAGCTGGGCAGGTTCCGCGACAAGGAGTCCCTGAAGGTCACCCTCCTGGCGGACCCCGAGAAGACCGTCACCGAGGCCTACGCCGCGTACGGCGAGAAGAAGAACTACGGCAAGACGTACATGGGCGTCATCCGCTCCACGATCGTGGTCGACGAGGCCGGCAAGGTCGAACGAGCCCTGTACAACGTCCGGGCCACCGGTCACGTAGCGAAAATCATCAAGGACCTGGGCATCTGAGGTCCCCTCCCCGCCGGCAAGCGGCCCGCGTCGGAACCCCGGCACGGGCCGCTTCACGTTTCGGGCGGCTGTCCGATAAACGGTTCGTTACTCCGTACGACACCACGAACGGGTGGTCGGTGACGGAGGGGGCATGAACGTGCGGAGCGCAGCCACGATCGCGAAGAGAACCTGCGCTGCCTGTGCCCCAATTGCCATGCGCTGACGGAGACCTGGTGTCGCCAGAAAGAGAGAACGCCGCTCGCCTGACAGCTGCGGATCCCCTTACACTTGCAGGCACCCGTCGCTCGACGACGGGCGGCCAGCGGCCTTGGCGGAACGGCAGACGCCTCGCGTTTAGGGCGCGATGGGAGAAATCCCGTGAGGGTTCGAATCCCTCAGGCCGCACTTGCCTTCACTGGCAAGGTCCGGCGTGCGACTTCCGCAATCCGGACCTTGCTGGTGGGTAGTCCTCAGCCCAACAACTCCCGCACCACCGGTACCAGACCCCGGAACGCCTTGCCCCGGTGGCTGATCGCGTTCTTTTCCGCCGGGGTCAGTTCCGCGCACGTGCGGGTCTCGCCCTCCGGCTGGAGGATCGGATCGTAGCCGAAGCCGTTCGTTCCGGTCGGGGTGTGGCGGAGGGTGCCGGGCAGCCGGCCCTCGACGACGCGTTCCGTGCCGTCCGGGAGGGCCAGGGCCGCCGCGCAGGCGAAGTAGGCGCCTCGGTGTTCGTCGGCGATGTCGGACAGCTGGGCCAGGAGCAGGTCCAGGTTGGCCTGGTCGTCGCCGTGTTTGCCGGACCAGCGGGCCGAGAAGATGCCGGGAGCGCCGTTCAGCACGTCCACGCAGAGGCCCGAGTCGTCGGCGACGGCCGGGTGGCCGGTCGCCCGGGCGAGTGCGTGGGCCTTGAGCAGGGCGTTCTCGGCGAAGGTGACGCCGGTTTCCCTGACGTCGGGGATGTCGGGGTAGGCGTCCGCGCCGACGAGGTCGTGGGGCAGGCCTGCGTCGGCGAGGATCGACCTCAGTTCGGTGATCTTTCCGGCGTTGCGGGTGGCGAGGATCAGGCGGGTCATGCGCCCAGTATCCCCAGTCCCGCCGCCTCCGGTTCCGGCGTCCCCGGTTCCGCCGTCGTCGGTCCCGCCGCCCGTCCCTACGGCGTGCAGACCTTCGTCAGTTCGCCTGCCGCGTCCGTGACGGGGCTGAGGTCGGGGGTGTTGTCGCCGTTCTCGACGGCCGTGCGGACGTTGGTGACGGCTGCCCGAAGGTCGTCGACGGCCTTGTTGACGTCGGCGTTGTCCGTCTTGTCGCCTATCTTGTCGAGGTTGTTCTCGATGGAGGTCAGCGACTGCTGTGTCTGGGTGGGGTCGTTCGCGGCGTTCTCCACGGCCTGCTGGAGGTCGGTGACGCTGTCGGCGATGGAGTCGGCGGTCTGGACGCAGTCCAGGGCCTTGTTGACCGCGTCGCAGCCGGTCGCCGTCAGTCCCAGGGTGAGGGCGACGGCCGCGGTGGCGGCGGCGATGACGGTACGGCGACGCCGGTGCGGGCGTCGGCTCTCGGCCGTGGACATAGGTGGTTCCTCCCCTTGTCAGGCCCAGGAGGCCCCCGTTGGTGTACTGGCCAAGACGCCTCGGCGGGCGGGCCGGTTGCTTCCGCCCGCCGCCACCCTTGGTGTTCCCTTTACTTTTCGAGGACCGTATCAAGTGCCGCGCGCTGGAGCACAGTCAGTTCCGTGCAGCCCAGAACGGCAAGGTCCAGAAGGGAGTTGAGCTCGTCGCGGGCGAACGGCTCGGCTTCGGCGGTGCCTTGGACCTCGACGAAGCGGCCGTCGCCGGTGCAGACGACGTTCATGTCGGTCTCGGCGCGGACGTCTTCCTCGTAGCGGAGGTCCAGCAGGGGCACCCCTCCCACGATGCCGACCGAGACCGCGCTGACCGTGCCGGTGAGCGGCTGGCGGCCTGCCTTGACGAGTTTGCGGCCCTGGGCCCACGAGATGGCGTCCGCCAGAGCGACGTACGCGCCGGTGATGGCGGCCGTACGTGTGCCGCCGTCGGCCTGGAGGACGTCGCAGTCGAGGACGATGGTGTTCTCGCCTAGCGCCTTGTAGTCGATCACGGCGCGCAGGGAGCGGCCGATCAGGCGGGAGATCTCGTGGGTGCGGCCGCCGATCTTGCCGCGGACGGATTCGCGGTCGCCGCGGGTGTTGGTGGCGCGGGGGAGCATGGAGTACTCGGCGGTGACCCAGCCTTCGCCGGTGCCTTTGCGCCAGCGGGGGACGCCTTCGGTGACGGAGGCGGTGCAGAAGACCTTCGTGTCGCCGAAGGAGACGAGGACGGAGCCCTCGGCGTGCTTGCTCCAGCCGCGTTCGATGGTGACCGGGCGGAGTTGTTCGGGGGTGCGGCCGTCGATTCGAGACATGGCGCTGAGCCTAGCCGTAGCCGCGGAAGGGGCTCCTCCCACGGGTGGGAGGAGCCCCTGAAGAGTGAGCGCGGGGAGTTACATCATGTCTTCGATCTCCGCGGCGATGGGGTCGGCGTCGGTGCCGATGACGACCTGGATGGCGGTGCCCATCTTGACGACTCCGTGGGCGCCGGCGGCCTTCAGGGCGGCTTCGTCGACGAGCGAGGGGTCGTTGACCTCGGTGCGCAGCCGGGTGATGCAGCCTTCGATCTCTTCGATGTTGTCGAGGCCGCCGAGTCCGGCGACGATCTTCTCAGCCTTGGTGGCCATGTTCCGTCTCCCTGAATTCCCTGTTGCGACCTGCGATGTGAACCGCTTTGTCGCAGTAACCCACAGTTGGCCCAACTTCGCGAGCGATTGTGCTGGGTGTGCCGAAGGATGACGTCAGTGATGACGTCGCAGCAGCCCAATCGTCCGTAGCTGGTCTACACCACCTGACAGGCGGTCGCCAAACGATGAGTGCCGAGAGCGCCGAGACCGAGATCAGCCCGGCACGCCGGCGCTGGCACAGCGCGTTCCAGGGTCTGCAGAAGATGGGGCGCAGTCTTCAGCTGCCGATCGCGGTGCTGCCGGCCGCGGGCATCCTCAACAGGCTGGGCCAGCCTGATGTGTTCGGGGACGACGGGCTCGGCTGGACGAACGTGGCGAAGGTGATGGCGGGTGCGGGCGCGGCGCTGCTCGACGGTTCCCTCGGGCTGCCGCTGCTGTTCTGTATCGGCGTGGCCATCGGCATGGCGAAGAAGTCGGACGGTTCGACGGCACTGGCGGCGGTGGCTGGATTCCTCGTCTACTACAACGTGTTGCGGCAGTTCCCGGAGGACTGCGGGCCGGGTTCGAAGGTGATCCCGAACATCGGGTGTCAGGCGACGGACAACACGGTGGGGGCGTTCGCGTACCAGAATCCGGGGGTGTTCGGCGGGATCGTCATCGGGTTGCTCACGGCGTTCTTCTGGCAGCGGTATCACCGGACGAAGCTGGTGGACTGGCTGGGGTTCTTCAACGGGCGGCGGCTGGTGCCGATCATCATGGCGTTCGTCGCGATCGCGTTCGCGGCGTTGTGCCTGTGGGTGTGGCCGCCGATCGGTGACGCTCTGGAGAGCTTCAGCGACTGGCTGGACGGGCTGGACGCGTGGGGTGCGGGGATCTTCGGTGTCGCGAACCGGGCGTTGCTGGTGATCGGTCTGCACCAGTTCCTGAACGTGCCCATCTGGTTCCAGTTCGGGAGTTTCACGAAGCCGGACGGCACGGTGGTGCACGGTGACATCAACATGTTCCTGGCGGGCGATCCGCACGCGGGTCAGTTCACGTCCGGGTTCTTCCCGATCATGATGTTCGCGCTGCCCGCGGCGGCGCTGGCGATCACGCACTGTGCGAGGCCGTCGCGCCGCAAGGAGGTGGGCGGTCTGATGCTGTCGGTGGCGCTGACGTCGTTCGTCACGGGGATCACCGAGCCGATCGAGTACTCGTTCCTGTTCGTGGCGCCGCTGCTGTACGTGGTGCACGCGGTGCTGACGGGGGCGTCGATGGCGGTGACGTGGGGGCTGGGGGTGCACGACGGTTTCAGTTTCTCGGCGGGGCTCATCGACTACGTCATCAACTGGAATCTGGCGACGCGGCCGTGGGCGATGATCCCGATCGGTCTGTGTTTCGCCGTCGTCTATTACGCGATCTTCCGTTTCGCGATCACGAGGTTCGATCTGAAGACTCCCGGGCGGGAGCCGGAGGAGGAGCGGGAGGACGTGACGAAGGCGTAGTCGGGCGCAGTCGGGCCCGGTCGGGGCTCGGCCGGGCGTAGCGGAGCGTAATACCACGATTACGGGAATCGTGGGTTCCTTACGCCACCTTCATCGTGCTAAAACATGGTCTACACCACTGAGTGGTGTAGACCACCACCCGATGGAGGAAGTCTATGAGCACCGCCACCGCGCCCCCGGCGGCCCCCGAGAAGAAAAGGGGAGCCGGTCTGCTGCAGGGTCTGCAGAAGGTCGGCCGCAGCCTTCAGCTCCCGATCGCCGTGCTGCCGGCGGCGGGTCTGCTGCTCCGGCTGGGACAGTCGGACGTCCAGGAGAAGCTGCATCTGCCGGACAAGGTCACGGCGGTCTTCGCCACGGCCGGTGGCGCCATCTTCGACAACCTGCCGATGCTCTTCTGTATCGGTGTCGCGATCGGCTTCGCCAAGAAGTCGGACGGCTCCACCGCCCTGGCCGCGCTGGTCGGCTTCCTGGTCTACAGCAACGTCCTGAAGGCGTTCCCGGTAGCCGAGGCCAAGGTCCAGGCGGGTGCGGACATAGCCGCGACCTACAACAACCCCGGTGTCCTCGGCGGCATCGTGATGGGTCTGCTCAGCGCGGTGATCTGGCAGCGGTTCCACCGCACGAGGCTCGTGGACTGGCTCGGCTTCTTCAACGGCCGCCGTCTGGTGCCGATCATCATGGCGTTCGTCGGCACGCTCATCGGTGTCTTCTTCGGCCTGGTCTGGGAGCCGATCGGTGAGGTCATCTCGGACTTCGGCGAGTGGATGACGGGTCTGGGCGCGTTCGGCGCGGCTCTGTTCGGTCTGATCAACCGCGCGCTGATCCCGGTCGGCATGCACCAGTTCGTGAACTCCGTCGCCTGGTTCCAGATCGGCGACTTCAAGGACGCCGGCGGTGCCGTCGTGCACGGCGACCTCACCCGCTTCTTCGCCGGTGACCCGACCGCCGGTCAGTTCATGTCCGGCTTCTTCCCGATCATGATGTTCGGTCTCCCGGCCGCCGCCCTGGCCATCGCGCACACCGCCCGCCCCGAGCGCCGCAAGGCCGTGCTGGGCATGATGATCTCGCTCGCGCTGACCTCCTTCGTCACCGGTGTCACCGAGCCCATCGAGTTCTCGTTCATGTTCATCGCGCCGCTGCTGTACGCGATCCACGCGGTGCTGACGGCTCTGTCCATGGCGATCACCTGGGCCCTCGGTGTCCACGCGGGCTTCACCTTCTCCGCGGGCTTCATCGACTACGCGCTGAACTGGAACCTGGCGACCAAGCCCTGGTTGATCATCCCGATCGGCCTGGTGTTCGGGGCCGTGTACTACTTCGTCTTCCGCTTCGCGATCACCAAATTCAACCTCCCCACCCCGGGCCGTGAGCCCGAGGAGGAGGTCGAGGACCTCACGAAGGCGTAGGACGCCGCTCGCACAGGAAAGGCCCCCGGGAAAACCGGGGGCCTTTCCTGTGCCGTACGCCTGAACCTCGTACGGCCGGGAGTCCGTGGCTAGATCTCGTACGTCATCCGCGGCGCGGCCAGTTCCACCGGGCCGTCGTACACCGCGCGGGCGTCCGCCAGGTTGACCTGCGGGTCCGTCCACGGCGGGATGTGGGTCAGCACGAGCTTTTTCGCGCCCGCCCTGCTCGCCGTCCCTCCGGCTTCGCGGCCGTTGAGGTGCAGGTCGGGGATGTTCTCCTTGCCGTGCGTGAAGGCGGCCTCGCACAGGAACAGGTCGGTGTCACGGGCGAGTTGCTCCAGCGCGGGGCTGATGCCGGTGTCACCGGAGTAGGTCAGCGAGCTGCCGCCGTGTTCGACGCGGATGCCGTACGCCTCCACCGGGTGCGCCACGCGTTCCGTGTGCACGGTGAAGGGGCCGATGTCGAAGGTGGACGGCTTGACCGTGTGGAAGTCGAAGACCTCGCTCATGGAGGAGGCCGACGGGGTGTCGGCGTAGGCCGTGGTCAGGCGGTGCTCCGTGCCCTCCGGGCCGTAGACCGGGATGGGGTCGCAGCGGCCGCCGTCGTGCCGGTAGTAGCGCGCGACGAAGTAGGCGCACATGTCGATGCAGTGGTCGGCGTGCAGATGGCTCAGGAAGATCGCGTCGAGGTCGTAGAGACCGCAGTGGCGCTGCAGCTCGCCCAGGGCGCCGTTGCCCATGTCGAGAAGCAGCAGGAAGCCGTCGGCCTCTACGAGGTAGCTCGAGCAGGCCGATTCCGCGGACGGGAACGACCCCGAGCAGCCGACGACGGTGAGCTTCATAAAGCAGAAACCTCCGCTGGCGGGAAACCGAGAAGTACCGGGTGGGTCCGGGGGACGGATCAGGGGACGAATGATCGTAAAAAATGATCGTTAAACGGGGCGACGGGGGTCGTGCGGTGCGTCGAGCGTAAGGCGCAAAACCCCGGGTCGCTCCTCCGCCAGGGGCCGTTGTGGGGGAACTCACCTGTGGTGTCACCGGTTCGGCTGGACCCGGGGCACATGAAGTGCGCGAGAGGGCGCGCGGTGGTCCTCGCGCGCCGGTAACGTCGTCGTATGGACACGTCCTGGTGGCTCGCGCTCGCGGCGGTGATACTGCTCGCGCTGGTCGCGACGCTCGTGGACGGCTGGGGGCGGGGGCGGCGGCCGCGGGGGCGCAGAACCCGGCCGCCGGGGCGAGCGACGGGCCGTCCGCAGGGCCGCTCGACCAGGGGTCGCGACCGCGCCGGTCATCCCCGGCCCGCGGAGATCTGGTGGGCGAACGTGCCGTTCGAGGACGGCCCGGAGGTGAAGGACCGGCCGTGTCTGGTGCTGACGGTGCGCGGTGACCGGGTGACCGTCGCGAAGATCACCAGCAAGTACCACGACGAGCGGGCCGGGGTGATCCCGCTGCCGCCGGGTGCCGTCGGGGACGCGCGGGGGCGGCCGAGTTTCCTGGAGACGGACGAGCTGCGCCAGGTCCCGGTGGCGGACTTCCGGCGCCGGGTGGGTGTGGTGGACCCGGTCCTGTGGGACCAGGTCCGTCACCTGGCTACCTGATGTGCTGACGTGCTGAGGCGTTGCTGCCCGCAGTCTGAAGGCGTTGCTGCCCGCGGTCCCGGGTCCTACGCCCAGAGCTGGCCCTGGAGGGTCTCGATCGCTTCCTCCGTGGTGGCCGCGGTGTAGACGCCCGTCGACAGGTACTTCCAGCCGCCGTCCGCCACGACGAACACGATGTCGGCGCTCTCCCCCGCCTTCAGCGCCTTCCTCCCGACGCCGATCGCCGCGTGGAGGGCGGCTCCGGTGGAGACGCCCGCGAAGATGCCCTCCTGCTGGAGGAGTTCCCGGGTGCGGGTCACGGCGTCCGCCGAGCCGACCGAGAAGCGGGTGGTGAGGACGGAGGCGTCGTACAGCTCGGGCACGAAGCCCTCGTCGAGGTTGCGCAGGCCGTAGACCAGGTCGTCGTAGCGCGGCTCGGCGGCGACGATCTTCACGTCCGGCTTGTGCTCGCGCAGGAAACGGCCGACGCCCATCAGCGTCCCCGTCGTGCCGAGGCCGGCGACGAAGTGGGTGACGGACGGGAGGTCGGCCAGGATCTCGGGGCCGGTGGTGGCGTAGTGGGCGCCCGCGTTGTCGGGGTTGCCGTACTGGTAGAGCATCACCCAGTCGGGGTGCTCGGCGGCGAGCTCCTTGGCGACGCGGACGGCGGTGTTGGAGCCGCCCGCGGCCGGGGAGGGAATGATCTCGGCGCCCCACATGGCGAGCAGTTCCCGGCGTTCCTGCGAGGTGTTCTCGGGCATCACGCAGACCATGCGGTAGCCCTTGAGCCTGGCCGCCATGGCGAGGGAGATACCGGTGTTGCCGCTCGTCGGCTCCAGGATGGTGCAGCCGGGGGTGAGGCGGCCGTCCTTCTCGGCCTGCTCGACCATGTGCAGGGCGGGGCGGTCCTTGACCGAGCCGGTGGGGTTGCGGTCCTCCAGCTTCGCCCAGATACGGACGTCGGCGGACGGCGAGAGCCGCGGCAGGCGCACCAGAGGGGTGTTGCCCACCGCGGCCAGCGGGGAGTCGTAACGCATGGGGTCCGGCGGCCGATCAGGCCATGCCGCCGGCCACGGCCGGCAGGATGGTCACGGTGTCGCCGTCGGACAGCTTGGTGTCGATGCCGTCGACGAAGCGGACGTCCTCGTCGTTCAGGTAGACGTTGACGAAGCGGCGCAGCTTTCCGTCGTCCACGATGCGGGCGTGGATTCCCGCGTGCCGGGTCTCGAGGTCGGTGAACAGGTGGGCGATGGTGTCACCGTTGCCCTCCACCGCCTTCTGACCGTCGGTGTACTGGCGGAGGATGGTGGGGATGCGGACCTCGATGGCCATGGCTCAGGGCTCCTGTCGGAAGGTGTGGGCTGCGCGGGTTCGTGCGGGTGAGGCTCCCCACGCTCGGCTGTGCTCGCGCGGGCGGGTACCCCCATCGGCTCACGGCCGTACGGCGGCGGGTAGCGCGTCAACAGATGGCGCTGGCGAGCCTGCACAGGTCGACGTGCAGCCGCGCCACGAGCAGTGCGCCCGGCGTCTTCTCGCTCACGTCGTTCAGAACCATGGGCTCATCGTATCGATTCCCGGTCCGGCTTCTGGAAGGTGATCCCACATGGCGGACGCAATGGGGCCGGTGAGTGAGATGTCGCCGCTCCGCTAGGCCGAGGCGCGGCGCACCAGCCGGGTCGGGACGATCACGGAGGGCGCGTCCGGGAACGTGTCCGGCGACGCGTCGCGGGACAGGTGCGGGGAGGCGTCCGGGGACAGGTGCGGGGACGCGTCCGGCGGGCCGGCCGCCGCGCTTTCCCGCGCGAGCAGCAGGCGGGCCATCAGCCGGCCCATCTCCTCGGCGTCCTGGTGGACGGTGGTGAGCGGCGGGTCGGTCGTCTCGGCGATGGAGGTGAGGTCGTCGAAACCCACGACGGCCACGTCCTCGGGGACCCGGCGCCCGCGCTCGCGCAGGGTCTGGAGGGCACCGGACGCCATGAGGTCGGAGGCGACGAAGACGGCGTCGAGGTCGGGGTGGCGGTCGAGCAGCGCGGCCATGGCGTCGGCGCCGCCCTGCCGGGTGTAGTCGGCCCGCTCGACGATGTGCGGCGAGGCCGCGTGACGCAGTACGTCCCGGTACCCGGCCAGCCGGTCCGCGGCGGAGTTCTCCTGGTCGTAGGGCCCGGCGACGGTCGCGATCCGCCGTCGCCCGAGGGAGACCAGGTGCTGGACGGCCAGTCGGGCGCCGCCCCGGTTGTCGCCGTCGACATGGGCCTGGCCGGGACGCACGGGGTCGCCGTCGAGCAGCAGCGGGCGGCCGCCGAACACGGCCGGGACGCCGAGCCGGTCGATGATCTCGGCCAGCCGGTCGCCGGGGCGCAGGGAGAAGAGGATCGCGCCGTCGACATGGCCGCCGCCGAGGTAGTCGGCCACGCGCGCGTAGTCGTCGGGTTCCTCCACGAACAGCAGGACGGCCTGCGCGCCGTGGAGCGCGAGTTCGCGGCGGATGCCGCGCAGGAGGAGGTCGAAGAACGGGTCGATGAAGAGCCGGTTCTCGGGCTGGGCGGCGACCACGGCGACGGCGCCGGTGCGGTGGGTGACGAGTTGCCGGGCGGCGCGGTTGGGGACGTATCCCAGCTCGGAGATCACGTGGCGGACCCGGTCGACGACCTCTGTCCGTACCCGGGCCTCCCCGTTGATCACGCGGGACACGGTCGACTTCGAGACTCCCGACTGCCGGGCGACGTCCTCGAGCGTGGGCCGCCGTACGTGCGAGCGTTGCGTCAACACCATCTCCGTGGGGGCGAGTTGTGCGTGCACCTTGCGGAAACGGTAACCGGCGCGGGGGTGGTGGCGGGTCGGGGGCCTGTCCGGCGGAAGGGTCCCCGGACGAGGCCTGCACGAGGCCGGGACGAGGCCGGGACGGGCTCTAGGCGACGACCGGCTTTCCCGTCAGTTCCACGCCGGCCGCGCGCAGTTCCTCCAGGGCCCGGTCGGTGCTCTCCTTGGCCACGCCGGCGGTGAGGTCGAGCAGGACCTGGGTGCGGAAGCCGGCCCGGGCCGCGTCCAGGGCGGTGGCCCGTACACAGTGGTCGGTCGCGATGCCGACGACGTCCACCTCGTCGATCTGGCGGTCGCGCAGCCAGTCGCCGAGCCCGGCGCCGTTCTCGTCGGCGCCCTCGAAGCCGCTGTAGGCGGCCGAGTAGGCGCCCTTGTCGAAGACGGCGTCGATGGCGCCGGAGGCGACGGCGGGCGCGAAGTTGGGGTGGAAGCCGACGCCCTCGGTGCCCGCCACGCAGTGCGCGGGCCAGGAGTGCACGTAGTCGGGGTTGTCGGCGAAGTGGCCGCCGGGCGCGATGTGGTGGTCGCGGGTGGCCACCACGTGCCGGTATCCGGCGGGCGCCTGTCCGATCAGTTCGGTGATGGCGGCGGCCACGTCGGCGCCACCGGCCACCGCGAGGCTGCCCCCCTCGCAGAAGTCGTTCTGCACGTCTACGACGATCAAGGCGCGGCGCATGGTCGGTGTCCTTCGACTGAGAGTGAAGTAATTGAGCCTAGAGACTTTGTCCGCCCCGCGGGAGGGGGCGGGCCCGGTGGAGCCGGACTCACGCCCTAGCTACCCGACGGACCCTGTACATACTCCGTGGGAATGACGGGTTCCCCGCGCGAGAGCTGGATCGCGGAAAGGGGCAGGCCGGCGCGGGCCGCCGCGTGGCGGTCGCGGACGGCGTCCAGAGGCTCGCGGGCGACGACCTCGCCGCCCTTGACCAGCTGGACGAGCAGCTGGTGGTCGGCCAGTGCGGCGGGGACGGGCCCGGTGCCGACGACCTCGGCCTCGGCCACCCCGTACGCGTCGGGCCGGCGGGCGGCCCACTTGCGTCCGCCGACGGAGGTCTTGCCGCCGGTGGACCTCTTGGCGACCGGCACCAGCGGGGCCTGCGGATCGGGCGACTCGGCACGGGCGACGAGCTTGTAGACCATCGAGGCGGTCGGGTGCCCGGAACCGGTCACCAGCTGGGTTCCGACGCCGTACGCGTCGACGGGGGCCGCGGCCAGTGAGGCGATGGCGTACTCGTCGAGGTCGGAGGTGACGATGATCCGGGTCTCCGTCGCGCCGAGTTCGTCGAGCTGCTGGCGCACCCGGTGGGCGACGAGGAGCAGGTCGCCGGAGTCGATGCGGACCGCGCCGAGTTCGGGCCCGGCGACCTCGACGGCCGTCCGGACGGCCTCGGCGACGTCGTACGTGTCCACGAGGAGTGTGGTGCCCCGGCCGAGCGAGTCGACCTGGGCCTGGAAGGCCTCCCGCTCGGTGTCGTGCAGCAGGGTGAAGGCGTGTGCGCTGGTGCCCACGGTGGGGATGCCGTAGCGGAAGCCGGCGGCGAGGTCGGAGGTGGTGGCGAAGCCGCCGACGTACGCGGCGCGGGAGGCGGCGACCGCGGCCAGTTCGTGGGTGCGGCGGGCGCCCATCTCGATCAGGGGGCGCCCGCTCGCGGCGGCGGACATCCGGGAGGCGGCGGCGGCGATCGCGGAGTCGTGGTTGAGGATGGAGAGGATCACGGTCTCGAGGAGCACGCACTCGGCGAAGGAGCCCTCGACCCGCATGATCGGCGAGCCGGGGAAGTAGACCTCGCCCTCCGGGTAGCCCCACACGTCACCCGAGAAGCGGTACCCGGCGAGCCATTCCAGCGTCGCCTCGTCGACGATGTCCCGCTCGCGCAGGAAGCCGAGGACGTCCGCCTCGAAGCGGAAGTTCTCGATGGCGTCCAGGACCCGCCCGGTGCCCGCGACGACGCCGTACCGCCGGCCGTCCGGCAACCGCCGGGTGAAGACCTCGAACACGCTGCGCCGGTCGGCCGTGCCCGCCTTGAGGGCTGCCTGGAGCATCGTCAGTTCGTACTGGTCCGTGAAGAGCGCCGTGGAGGGAACGCCCACCCGTCGCCCATCACCCTTCTGAGGAAGCGCTTCGCGCCCTTCGTCTTCTGGCAGTCCAAGGTCCGCTGTGTTCATGGCAATGGATGATACTCCCTTTTCGTCGGTGTGACGATATCCATCACGCGTGGCAGCATGGGCCTTGTGACGTCACCCGCGCCCCTTGAGATCGAACGCACCGAGTCGGCGGAGGAGGCCTTCGCCGTACCCGAGCCGGACGTCCCCTGGGTCACGATCGTCCACAACGACCCGGTCAACCTCATGAGCTACGTGACGTACGTCTTCCAGACGTACTTCGGGTACTCCAAGGACAAGGCCACCAAACTCATGATGGACGTGCACCACAAGGGCCGCGCGGTCGTCTCCAGCGGCAGCCGCGAGGAGATGGAACGCGACGTGCAGGCCATGCACGGATACGGCCTGTGGGCCACCCTCCAGCAGGACCGGAAGTAGCCTCCCCTCCTATGCCTGGACACTTCGAACCGCTCCCCGGCGGCGGCGCGGCCGTCGCACTCGACGACGTCGAGATCTCCATCATCCGGTCGCTGGCCGTACAGCTCCTGGAGCTCATCGGCCCCGGCCCCGCCGAGGACGCCCCCGACGACCCGTTCGCCGAGCTCTTCGCCGAGGGGCCGAGCGAGCCCCCCGCCGATCCGGTGCTGCGCCGCCTCTTCCCGGACGCCTACACCGACCCGGAGGGCACCCCGGGGCCGAAGCGGGCGGACGAGCAGAAGGCGCACTCCGCCGAGTTCCGCCGCTACACGGAGAACGACCTGCGGGCCGGCAAGCGCGAGAACGCCCTCACGGTGGTCCGCTCGCTGGACACGCTGGCCTCCGAGGCGGCCGACGAGGGCGGTGCGGTACTGAAGCTGACGCCGCAGGAGTCCCAGCAGTGGCTCCGCGCGCTCAACGATCTGCGCCTGGCGATCGGCTCCCGCCTGGAGATCACCGACGAGGACGACACGGACCTCCTCTACCGGCTGCCGGACACGGATCCGCGCAAGCCGATGGTGATGGCGTACCTGTGGCTGGGCGGGCTCCAGGAGACGCTGGTGACGACGCTGCTGCCGTAGCCGTGGCGTGGTAGCCGTTACGCGGTGGTTCGTACGCTTATTTGTTCGCTCAGAGGACGCTCAAATCCGGATAACGATCGCATTACCGCGACGGCCGGGAGTGTCCTCTTTGTGCCTCGTTCATCCACTTCTTCTTGTGTCGTGCGCCACAGCCCGTCCGGGTGATCAATATTGCGGGCGTGATAAATCTTCACGACCGCCCGGCGAACACCACCCGTATGTTCGGCCGGGTGCGCCACCGAGCCGGTTGATCGCCGGCCAGGCATCGCTCCATCAATCCGGGGGGATCGAAACCCGATCCGGGGCCGACGAGAGGCCCGGTTCGGCATGGAGAAAGGCGCACCACACATGACCTCTGAGAAGGTCACTGACACCGCTGTCACTGACACTCCCGAAGAGGGGTACGAGCGCGGACTCGGCAGCCGCCAGGTCCAGATGATCGCGATCGGCGGCGCCATCGGCGTCGGGCTCTTCCTGGGCGCCGGGGCGAACATCGCCAAGGCCGGTCCCAGTCTCATCCTGATGTACGCCCTCGCGGGCGGGATCATCTTCTTCATCATGCGGGCGCTTGGCGAGCTGCTGCTCTACCGCCCGGTCTCGGGCTCCTTCGCGGAGTACTCGCGCGAGTTCCTCGGCCCGTTCTTCGGTTACTTCACCGGCTGGACGTACTGGCTGATGTGGGTCGTCACCGGCATGGCCGAGCTCACGGCCGCCGCGATCTACGTCAACTACTGGTTCCCGGCCGTCCCCCAGTGGGTGACCGCGCTGGTCTTCCTGGTGATCCTGTTCGGGGTCAACCTGATCTCCGTGAAGCTCTTCGGTGAGCTGGAGTTCTGGTTCTCGATGGTGAAGGTCACCGCGCTCATCGGCATGATCGTCATCGGCCTCGGTGTCCTCACCTTCGGCTTCAGCAGCGCCGGCGACACGGCCGCGGTCTCCAACCTGTGGGCCTTCGACGGCTTCTTCCCCAAGGGCGTCGGCTCGTCCCTGATGACCCTCCAGGGCGTCATGTTCGCCTACCTCGCGGTCGAGCTGGTCGGTGTCACGGCCGGCGAGTCGCAGGACCCGGAGAAGACGCTCCCGAAGGCGATCAACACCCTGCCGTGGCGCATCGCGCTGTTCTACGTCGGCGCGCTCACGGTCATCCTCTGCGTGGTGAAGTGGACCGAGTTCGCACCGGGCGTCTCGCCGTTCGTCGAGGCGTTCGCGAAGATCGGCATCCCGGCGGGCGCCGGCATCGTGAACTTCGTGGTGCTGACGGCGGCCCTGTCCTCCTGCAACTCGGGCATGTACTCCACGGGCCGCATGCTGCGGAACCTGGCCGACAGCGGCGAGGCCCCCGCGGCCTTCCGGAAGCTTTCGTCGACCAAGACGCCCGCCCTCGGCATCACGGTCTCGGTCCTGTTCATGGGCATCGGCGTGCTGCTGAACTACGTCGTCCCGGAGAAGGCCTTCGGCTACGTCACCTCGGTGGCCACCGCGGCCGGCATCTGGACCTGGCTGATGATCCTGATCAGCCACGTCCTCTACCGCCGCGCGGTCGTCGCGGGCCGACTGCCCGCCTCGTCCTTCCCGGCCCCGGGCGGCTCGGCGTTCAGCTGGGTGGCCATCGTCTTCCTGCTCTTCGTCACCGGCCTGATCGCGTACGACGCCGACTCCCGGGTCTGCCTGTACGTGATGGCGGGCTGGGCGGCCGCGCTCGGCGTCGGCTGGATGGTCCTGAAGGGCCGCAACCCGGAGATCACCGCGCGGCGCGAGCCGGAGTTCGAGAAGGTCGGCTGACCGACCGGTCGACCACCCCCGGGACGTCCGGCCGCAGGGAGCTCTCGTGGCGCCCCCTGCGCGGGCCGCTCAGGACGTCCGCGATGTGGGCCGTTCCGTACCACGCATCGGTACGGGGCGGCCCCTTTGCTTATCCTGGCGACCATGCGGACACAGCGGACACTGACCATCACCCGGGCCCTGTACGACCAGATCGTCGCCCACGCGCGCAAGGACCACCCCGACGAGGCGTGCGGTGTGATCGCGGGCCCGGCGGGCACGGACCGGCCGGAACGTTTCATCCCGATGCTGAACGCGGCCATGTCACCCACGTTCTACGAGTTCGACTCGGGCGACCTGTTCAAGCTCTACCGCGAGATGGACGACCGCGACGAGGAGCCGGTGGTCGTCTACCACTCCCACACGGCGACGGAGGCGCGCCCGTCCCGCACGGACATCTCCCTGGCGATGGAGCCCGACGCGCACTACGTCCTGGTCTCCACGGCCGACACCGACGGACTCGGCGAGTTCCAGTTCCGCTCGTTCAGCATCGTGGACGGAGAGGTCACGGAGGAGGACGTCCGGGTGGTCGAGGCGTACTGAGGCCCGAGCCCGTCACGCCCGCGCCTCCACGCCCCCGCCCCGCATCCCCCCACGCCCTGACTCTCGGGGCTAAGCCGCCGCGCCCCGCAGCAGCGACCGGATGGGGCGCCACAGCTCCGGTACGGCGACGACGCCGGCCGGGACACCGTTGTCGGGAGCCGTGCGCCAGATCAGGCCGTCCGGGTGGTGGAGCACCGCCGTGACCTCGTCGGGGGTGGGTGGCGCCGCGTTCCCGCGCAGGTAGACGGCCCGCAGGCCGAGGTTGCGGAGCCTGGTCAGGGCGCGTGCCCGGTTGTGGGCGTGGACCAGCACGCGGACGTCCGCGGAGGCGCCCGGGAGGCCCTCGCGGGCGGCGGGGCTGGGCAGGTTCAGCGCCACCACCACTCTGCCGTTGGGCAGCTTGCAGAAGCCTCCTGCGGCCATGCGGTCACACCCCCGTGCGAGTCGGTATCGAGGTCGGTGTCAATAAGAAGAGCACAGGAGGCACCTAAACACGATCGGCGGCGACCCGCCAGGGGTTGCCGCCGATACGCGTCTGACCTGCGATAACGCCGACTACTTCACCGAGGGGCCGACCTTCACCTTGATC
Source organism: Streptomyces sp. NPDC060000 (assembly GCF_042737375.1). Lineage (NCBI taxonomy): Bacteria > Bacillati > Actinomycetota > Actinomycetes > Kitasatosporales > Streptomycetaceae > Streptomyces > Streptomyces sp. NPDC060000. The sequence goes on along the minus strand of NZ_JBHWUU010000022.1, from coordinate 20,387 downwards.
TTCGAGCCATCGGTGGCCTCGTACACGATCTTGATCGTGGTGTTGGTGTCAGTGACCTTGACGCCCGCGAGCGGGGTCGTCGCGTCGTAGTACGTCGACTTGCGGTCGTCGAAGACGGAGACGCCCGGGCTCGACTTGATCTTGACCGCGACGTCCGCCCTGTGCAGCGTGACCGCGTCCGTGCGGTACTGGCTGAAGGGCGAGTCGAAACTCTGCAGACGGGCGTTCATCAGGGTGCCGTCGGCCCACTTCAGCGCGGTCGGGTGCGAGTCGATCGGGAGGATCAGGCCCTCACCCGGGTGCTGGCTGGTGTTGTCGTCCGCCTGGGAGGTGTCCCACTTCCAGATCAGCAGACCGTTCTGGTACGGGTAGTGCTCCACCCAGTCGGGGCGCGTCGTCGAGAAGCCGAAGTTGTACGGGCCGACCTTGAGGGTCTTGTCGTACGACACGTACTGGCGGTTCTCGGCGATGTAGTACTGGGCGTAGTCGTCCGTGATGGACGCCCCGATGCGCGAGAAGCCGGTCGCGGTCCAGGCGGCGTCCGCCGTCTCCGCGTTGTCGGAGAAGAGGGTGGCGCCGTCCGCCGTCACCTTGATCCCGTCGGCCGCGAAACCCTTCTGGGCCACGCCGCCGTCGGTGGCGTAACGGAAGCGGACGCTGATCTTCTGGCCCGCGTAGGCGTTCAGCGGGAACGTGAGCTTCTGGTAGGCGTCGACCGTGCCGGTGAGGGCGGGCTTGCCGCTGCCGTCACGCGGGATCGCGGTGCCGTCGGCCAGAGTGCCGTCGATCGGCGTCCAGTTGGAGCCGTCGGTGGAGACCTCGGTGTACAGGTAGTCGTAGCCCTGCTCGATGTCCCACCAGCCGTCCAGGGACAGCGCCGCCGACGTCTTGCCGGTCAGGTCGACCGCGCGGGTCAGGGTGTTGCGCAGATCGTCGCCGCTGCCGCTCCACCACTGCTTGGCGCCCTCGGCCGGGGCGACCACCTCGGTGGTGACCTTCTTCTCCGGCAACTGGACCACGAGGGCCTGGGCGTTCTTGGTGTTGTACTCCGCGACGCCCAGCGTGTGGCTGGACTTCACGCCCGCCTTCGCCACGTCGTAGTCCAGCCAGCCCAGCTGGAGCTTGTCCCAGGCGTTCATGTCGCCCGGCAGGTCGCCGATGGCCTGCTTGCCGGTGCCGAGCCAGGAACCGGAGGACATCAGGGTCCAGAAGCCGGTGGAGTTCTCGCCGCCGCCGGAGGTGTCGTACTCGTCCGGCAGGCCGAGGTCGTGGCCGTACTCGTGCGCGTAGACGCCGAGGCCGCCGTTCTCCGGCTGGATGGTGTAGTCGCCGATCCAGATGCCGGTGTCGCCGACCTGGGTGCCGCCGAGCTTGTTGGTGTCCGGGCCGGTGGCGCCGGCGTCGGTGCCGAAGGCGTACCAGCGGTGGGCCCAGATGGCGTCCTCGCCCTGGGCGCCGCCGCCCGCGGACTCGTCCTCGCCGGCGTGCACGATCTGGAAGTGGTCGATGTAGCCGTCCGGCTCGTTGAAGTCGCCGTCGCCGTCGTAGTCGTAGCGGTCCCACTGGTCGAACGTGGCCAGCTCCGCCTTGATCTGGGCGGCGGTGGCGCCGGCCGCCTCACGCTCGGCGACCCACGCGTTGACGCCGTCCTGGACCGCGTACCAGGCGCCGGTGGAGGCCTTGTTGGAGCCGTACCGGGCCTCGTTGTACGGGACCTTGACCCAGTCGGTCACCTCGCCCTCGACCGAGTAGCGGCCCGAGGACTGCTTCTCGTAGTACTTCTTCAGCGACTCGGTGCTCTTCCCGGTGCCGAAGTACAGCTCCTGGAAGTGCTTCTGGTTGTAGTCCGCCTGCCAGGCCGTGGAGTTGTCCTTGGCCCGGTCCGGCGCGGCTATCTTGTTGTGCAGCGGGCCGGCCGTGCCGCCGTAGCGGCTGTCGACCTGGTCGCCGAACTCGACGAGGATCGTGAAGATCTTGTCGGTCTTCTCGCGGCCGAGCTCCACGTACTTGGCGGCGCCCTTGCGGCTCTTGAGCTGGACGACCTTGGAGCCGTCCCGGTCCTTGACCGAAGCCTGGCCGGATATGACCTGCTCGATGGCCTCCTCGCGCTGCGCCTCCTGGGTCTTGCTGAGCGGGCCGTCGAAGTCGTGCTCCTTGGCCTTGGCCGGCTGCGGGTCCTGCCGGTCCACCGCCGTGGCCTTCGCCGAGGTGTTTTCGGCGGCCTGTGCCACGGCGAACGTCGAGAACGTCGCCGAGGCCGCCGCAAGGGCGACGACCGTCGAGGCCGTCCTGAACGTCCAGGATCTACTGGTCACTTGATGTCCTCCCACGCACGCGTCCGGACGCGCGGAAAGGGGGGATCCCTGTCAAGGAAGGTCCGCGCGCTGTTATACGCGTGTAGTCAAGTGACGCTATTTGACTACTGGTTTACGAGAAAAGACAGACCTTGACTTGGACAAGTCAACTGCATTATTAGGAGCTGGTGTTCGCATTGCGGACATGTGACTGTAACGGGGCGGCAGCCCTGACGGGCGCGCGGGGCAGTCCACTTGATGGACGTCATGACTCCGTGCGCCCCCTGTGCACCGGCACCGTGGGTTAGGTCACGCTTACCGTTCGTTCCGCTCGGGCATGCAGCCGAATAGAGTCGAGACCGCCCCCGCTTCCGAGGACACCGATTGCCATGCCTCGTCCGACTGTCGCACAGCTCACGTACGGTTCCTGCACCGTCATCTTCTCGACGCTCGCCATGCTGCTGCTGTCACAGACGAGTTCGGGCCCCGGCATCGCGGTCGTCGTCGTCGCCGCGGTCGCGCTGGGCGTGCTCGTCGCCATGACGGTGCCGGTGCCCAAGGTGTCGCGCGCCCCTGTGGGCCGCTCGACGACCCGCGCCCGTTCCGTGATCCGCCCCACGCCCCGCTCGACGACGATCCGCTCCGGGGCGGGCATGCCCGCGAGCCGGCCTGAGCCCGTTCCCGTCCCCGCGCACGCGGGCGTCCACGCGCCGGTTCCGGCGTCGGTCGCCTCGGCGCCCGAGCCCGTCCGGGAGCCCACGGCCCCCTGACACACACGCACCTGACGAAGGGCCCGCGCCATCGGGTGCGGGCCCTTCGCCGTACGCGGTCACCTCACCGCGCGCTGACCACCACCGTCTTGGCCGCCTTGTCGTGCAGGCCCTGCTTGTACGGCTTGTCGAAGAAGCTCCAGCCGCCGCAGATCGCCGTCCACAGACAGGCGCAGCAGAACGCGAACGGCACCCACAGCACCAGGGCACGGATCAGCGACGTCTGCGCCGAGGGCGTGGAGCCGTTCTCGAGGTTCGCCACCCGCATCCCGAGCCACTTCTTGCCCAGCGTCTGACCGGCCTTGGCGGTCAGGATCGTGTCGTACGCGACGTAGAGGATCGCGGCGACGAGTTCCCGGCCGAAGGTCTTGCCGAACTCGATCTTGTCCGCGTCCACCGTGTACTGCGCGACCCCGAAGGCCCACGCCAGCAGCGTCACCACGATGAAGACGAGGATCATGTCGATGATCCGGGCCAGCGTGCGCTTGCCGCTGTCCGCGAGCGGGGGCATCCCGGAGAGCGGATCTGCGGGGTACCCGCCGTACGGGTCCCCACCCTGCGGACCACCGCCGTACGGGCCGCCACCGTAGGGCGGTGGCTGACCGGGGCCACCGCCACCCGGCCCGCCGCCGTACGGTCCGTGCGGGGCGTCGTACGGCGAGCCCTGCCCCTGGCCGTACGGGGGCTGCCCCTGGCCGTACGGGGGCTGCGGGGGCTCCTGCTGCGGCGGCTGCTTCCTGAACGGATCGTCCTCCGGCGGCTCGCCGCCGCCGGAACCGGGGGGCGGTTCGCTGGTCATGCCCCCGAGTCGACCCCGAACCGCCACCCACCGCATCCGGCGAGCGTCCATACGGGGGACGGGGGACGGGGGCGAGGGGTGAGGTGCGGGGTCCTGGCAGGGGTCCGGGCCCGGAGCGCGGGGCTCTGGGCAGAAACCGGGACCAGGGCCAGGGACCGGAGTGCGCGGCCCGGGCCCGAGGCCGAAGTCCAGGGCTCGGGCCCGGGGCCCGGAGTACAGGGCCCGGAGTACGGAGTACAGGGCCCGGAGTACGGGGCCCGGGGCCCGGAGTACAGGGCCCGGAGTACGGGGCCCGGAGTACGGGGCCCGGGACCCCGAGAACAGGGCAAGGGCCCAGGACCCCGAGAACAGGGCAAGGGCCCAGGACCCCGAGAACAGGGCAAGGGCCCGGGACCCCGAGAACAGGGCAAGGGCCCGGGACCCCGAGAACAGGGCAAGGGCCCGGGACCCCGAGAACAGGGCGAGGGCCCGGGACCCCGAGAACAGAACAAGGGTGCGAGGCCTTGGTTTGCGTCCGGGGCCCGCACCCTCGGGCGGGATGCTGGGTGCGGGTCAGCCGGCGACGAAGGTGTGGGCCGCCTTGTCGTGCCAGCACTGGCGCCACGGCTTGTCGAACAGGCCCCAGACGACGCCCACGACACCCACGGCGAGCAGACCCGGCACGCTGTAGACGAGCCAGCGGCGCAGGGCCGCCCCGAAGGACGGGGGCTCGCCGCCGCCGATGTCCCGTACCTCGAGACCGAACAGCTTCTTGCCCAGCGTGCGGCCCCACTTCGCGGTCGGCAGCGCTTCGTACACGACCCCGAAGCCCAGCAGGACGGCGAGGACGATCCCGAGGTACACCGACGTCGTGCCGTCGAGCAGCCAGACGGTGACGGTCTCTCCGGTGAGCTTGGCCGCGTCGATCTTCTCGTTCACGTGGTCGAGGGCCTTCGCGCCCAGCGGCACGGCGGCGGCGGAGGTGACGGCCGCGAGGACGAGCGTGTCGACGAGACGGGCGGCCAGCCGCTTGCCGAGACCCGCGGGACGGGCCGAGGCCTGCCGCCGGGCGGCCGCCTGGAAGATGTCCTCGACCGGCGGTTTCCAGGGTGTGACGGGTCCGTCCTCGGCGCCCGCGAGCTGGTGCACCTGCTGGGCCCACGAAGGCTGCCCGCCGCCGGGCCCGGCGGCCATCGGGGCGGAAGCCTGGGCGGCGGCGGCCTGAGCGGCGGCGGACACGGCGGGCTGCGGCTGAGGGCCGCCGGCCTGCTGGGGCACGCTCGGTGCGCCCTGCTGGGGGCCGGAGAGCGCGGACGCGGGCGCCTGGCCCCCGGGCTGAACCCCGGGCTGGGCGACCGGGTGCCCCGCGGGGCCCTGCGGGGCGGGCGCGGAAGCGGGGGTGGCGGCCGGGACGTGCGCCGGGCCCTGCGGGGCCGGGATGCCCGGGCTCGGAGCGGCCGCCGCACGCTCGGCGGCCGCCTTGCCGGCGCCGAAGCCGGGCTTGGCGGGGGCGACCCCGCGGTCGGACGCTGCCCCGACCGGCCCCTGCGGGCCGAAGACGGCCGCGCCGTGGCCGCTTCCCGCCCCGGCGGAGACATCGGAGTCACCGAACCCCGGTGTCCCGGGAGTCCCGGGTGTCCCAGGGGTCGCGAACGTCCCGGGGGCAGTTGGAGTCCCGGGAGTCCGGGCGGTCCCGGGGGCCTCAGGGGCCGCGAAGTCACCGGGAGCCCCGGGGGCCGCCGCCGGAGTCTGAGCCCCCGCCGGACCCGGGGCGGCGGTCGGGCCCGGGGCCGCCATGGGGCCCTGGGCGGCGGCGGGGAACGCGGGCGCGTGGGCTGCCGGGGGCGTGTCGTCGTGGTGGCCCGTGCGTGGGGCCGGCGGTCGGAAGGTGACCGTGCCCTCGTCGGGGATCGGCGCGCCGGGACCGGGTGCGCCGGGCGAGGGGGCTGCCCCGCCGCCCGCCGTCGGCCGGCGGAAGACGAACGTGCCCCCGGAGATCACGTCCCCGGCACCGTCCTCCGGTTGCGCGGGCGGGATCGTCGTCATGCCGTCCGTGCTCGTCGACTGGCCCTCGGGCCGCGCCGGGGCGGACGGGGGCACCCTCGGGTCGGCACCCTGCGGGGCGCCCCAGGACACCCGGCGGTCCTGGTCGCCGCCGAAGCCGGACTGGTGGGCGCGGTCGGCGCCCCACGAGGGGGCGGGCTCGGGACGGCCGCCGTACGGGTCGGCCGGTGCCGGGTCCTCGTCGAAGAAGTGCGGGCCGGTCTCCTCCACGGAGGCCGGGGGCGAGCCGGGCTGGGGCGTGAGCGGTCGGCCGTCGGAGGGCGCCGGCCGGCTGGTGCCCGGTACCCAGGAGGCACCGTTCCAGTACCGGACGTATCCAGGGATGGACGGGTCCGGGTAGTACCCCTCGCGGGGCCTGTCGTCGCCGGGTGCCGGGGTTGGGGCGCTCATGTCCGTCGTCCCGTATCTGCTCGGGGGTGGGTTGGGGGGCTCCACATCTATCAGACCGACGCAAGCCCCACGGCCAGTCCTGTCGGACCCGCCCCTTTCCGGGCAACCCCGTGCACGCTCTTCACACGTTCGGAACCGACCGAGCGGCCCGGGCCGGAACGCGTCGCCGCCGTGGCCGGAACGCGTTGACACCCGTGGCCGGAACATGTTGACACCCGTGGCGGGAACTCTTCGAAGAAAGTTCTCCGGACCCGCGTAATGGTTCCGGGTCCCGGCCCCTCTCCACTCGTACGGGCCCGCCGCGGGCCCGCGCGAGGTCCGTATCGAGAGGAGAACCGACATGCGTCACACCGTGGTGGAGCGCGAGCTGGAGCTCAACCTCATCCTGTCGCCGGAGCGCAGCATCCCGGTCCCGGCCCGGCTGGGCTACCGCAGCGACGACCCGTTCGCCGTCCACGTGGCCTTCCACATCGACTCCGAGCACCCGGTCGACTGGACGTTCGCCCGCGAGCTGCTCGTGGAGGGCGTGTTCCGGCCGTGCGGGCACGGGGACGTCCGGGTGTGGCCGACGAAGGTGGAGGGGCGCAGCGTGGTGCTGATGGCGCTGAGCTCGCCCGCCGGCGACGCCCTTCTGGAGGCGCCGGCGGCCCAGGTCTCGGCCTGGCTTGAGCGGACGCTGCGGGTGGTGCCCCCGGGGACCGAGGGTGAGCAGCTCGGCATCGACGACGGGCTGGCCGAGCTGCTCGCCCCGACTCCCGTGGACGACCTGTGGCTGTGCGACCCGTGGCCGTCGGACGAGTCCAGGGACGGGGAGTGAGCCGCCGGTTCCGGCCACGGTCGCGGCGGTGTCAGAACAGCTTGCCCGGGTTGAGGATGCCCAGGGGGTCGAAGGCCGCCTTGACCGCCCGCTGCATCTCCACGCCCACCGGGCCGATCTCGCGTGCCAGCCACTCCTTCTTCAGCACGCCCACGCCGTGCTCGCCGGTGATCGTGCCGCCGAGTTCCAGGCCGAGGCCCATGATCTCGTCGAAGGACTCGCGGGCGCGCCGGCCCTCGTCGGGGTCCGCCGCGTCGAAGCAGACCGTGGGGTGGGTGTTGCCGTCGCCTGCGTGGGCGACGACCCCGATGGTCAGTCCGTGCTTCTCCGCGATGCGTTCGACGCCCTCGATCATCTCGCCGAGCCTCGAGCGGGGCACGCACACGTCGTCGATCATCGTCGTGCCCTTGACGGCCTCCAGGGCGACGAGCGAGGACCGCCTTGCCTGGAGCAGGAGTTCGGACTCGGCGAAGTCTTCGGCCGGGACCACCTGGGTGGCACCGGCCGCCTCGCACAGCGCGCCGACGGCGGCGAGGTCGGCGGCCGGGTCGGGAGTGTCGAAGGCCACCAGCAGCAGGGCCTCGGTGCTCTCGGGGAGCCCCATGTGGGCCAGGTCGTTGACGGCCCTGACCGTCGTACGGTCCATCAGTTCGAGGAGGGACGGGACGTGCCCGCCGGCCATGACGCGGCACACCGCGTCGCAGGCGGCCGCCCCGGACGCGAACTCGGCGGCCAGCACCAGCTGCTGGGGCGGCTGCGGCCGGAGCGCGAGGATCGCCCTGACGACGATCCCGAGCGAGCCCTCCGAGCCCACGAACAGGCGGGTGAGGTCGTACCCGGCGACGCCCTTGGCCGTGCGGCGGCCGGTGGACATCAGGCGGCCGTCGGCGAGTACGACGTCCAGGCCGAGGACGTACTCGGCCGTCACCCCGTACTTCACGCAGCACAGGCCGCCCGAGGCGGTGCCGATGTTGCCGCCGATCGTGCACGTCTCCCAGCTGGAGGGGTCGGGCGGGTAGTAGAGGCCGTGTTCGTTCACCGCGCGCGAGAGGGCCGCGTTGACGACGCCCGGTTCGACCACGGCGATGCGGTCGACCGGGTTGATCTCGATGATGCGGTCCATCTTCGTCAGGGAGAGGACGACGCAGCCCTCGGAGGCGTTGGCGCCCCCGGACAGACCGGTGCGGGCGCCCTGCGGGACGACCGGGACGCGCAGTTCGGTGGCCGTGCGCATGACGTGCTGGACCTCTTCGACGGTGCGCGGCAGCACGACGACGGCGGGGATCCCGGCCGGGCAGAAACTGGCCATGTCGTTGGCGTAGGAGACCGTGACGTCCGGGTCGGTGAGGACGGCCTCGGCGGGCAGGCCGGTGAGCAGACGGTCGACCAGGTTACGGCTCATGATCACAGCTTGGCACCCGGGGCCATCGGTGTGAACCCCGTCCGCCCGGCCCTTCGGCTGACGTCGTACGGTCGTCGTACTGGCGCACAGTGAGCGCCATGGAGAACAGCGCCATGGAGAACGCGGAGTGCGCCGCCGAAGAGCGCACCGCCCCCGAAGAGGCCGCCGCGACCGACGCGGCGCCCGCGGCCACCGGCAAGGATTCCCGGCTGCGTCGGCGGCTGCTCGTCGGCTCGCTCGTGGGCTGTCTGGCGCTGGGCGGGGTGCTGCTGTGCCTGCCCGGCGGGGGGTCCACGGTGCGGCGGGCGCCCGCGCCGGCTCCGGGGGCGCAGGCGGGCACCGCGGTCCGTGCGGGGGTGCCGGCCGCGCCGGCGGATCTGGCGGTGCTGATCGGGGAGCGCGAGAGCCGGGTGCGGGCGCATCCGCGGGACGCGCGGTCCTGGGCGGTGCTCGGTGCGGCCTACGTCGAGCAGGGCCGGCGCAGCGCCGACGCCGCCGCGCTGTACCCGAAGGCCGAGCGGGCGCTGCGGACCTCGCTGAAGGTGCGCCCGAAGGCCAACGCCGAGGCCCTCGACGGCCTGGCGGCGCTGGCCAACGCGCGCCGTGACTTCCGGGCCGCCCTGTCCTGGGGCGAGGCCGCGCGCAAGCTGGCGCCGGCCCGCTGGACGACGTATCCGCAGCTCATCGACGCGTACACCGGACTCGGCGACTACAAGAAGGCCCGCAGGACGCTCGACAGGCTGACGGCGCTGCACTCCGGTCCTGCCGTGCGGGCGCGGGCGGCGGTCGTGTACTGGGACCAGGGCCGGCGCGAGGACGCGCAGGCCGCGCTGGCCGACGCGGCGGCCGGTGCCTCCGCCCCCGCCGAGCAGGCGGCCTGGCTGGAGCGGGCGGGGCAGCTGGCCTGGGAGCGCGGTGAGCGGGCGGACGCCCTGCGGCACTTCCAGGAGGCGGTCAGGATCGACCCCGACCAGCGGGCCGCGCAGGCCGGGCAGGGTCGGGCGCTGGCGGCCCTGGGGCGGACGTCGGAGGCGTTGAACGCGTACCAGGTGGCGCTCGCCAGACAGCCGTTGCCGCAGTACGCGCTGGAGCTGGGCGAGCTGTACGAGTCGCTGGGGCTGACGCAGGCGGCGCACGTGCAGTACGACCTGCTGCGGGCGCGGGTCCGGCAGGAGGCGGCGGGCGGGGTGGACGGGGAACTGCTGCTCGGCCGGTTCGAGGCGGACCACGGGGATCCGGCGTCGGCGGTACGGCGGCTGCGGGCCGAGTGGCGACGGCAGCCGGGGATCGCGGTCGCGGACGCGCTGGGCTGGGCGCTGCACCGGGCCGGGGACGACACGGAGGCGTTGCGGTTCGCCGTGATCGCCACGGACCGGGTGCACGGGGGCGCCATGTACAGCGCGCCTTACGTGTATCACCGGGGCATGATCGAGCGGAGTCTGGAGATGGAGGGGCCGGCGCGGCGGCACCTTCGGGAGGCGTTGCAGATCAACCCGTACTTCTCGCCGTTGCTCGGCCCGGTGGCCCGGGCCGCGGCGGCCCGGCTGGGCGGCGAGCCGGCCCCGGCCGAGCTGCCCGAGTAGGGCCGGGCCGCCGGGGCAGGGGGCCACGAGCCGCTCCCGCACGGGTAGCGGCCACGGGTCGCGGCCACACGTTGCCGCTACAGGTTGCCGCGCTTGTCCTGCTCGCGTTCGATGGCCTCGAAGAGGGCCTTGAAGTTGCCCTTGCCGAAGCCCATGGAGCCGTGCCGTTCGATGATCTCGAAGAAGACGGTCGGCTTGTCCTGGACCGGCTTGGTGAAGATCTGGAGCAGATAGCCGTCCTCGTCGCGGTCGGCGAGGATCTTCAGCTCGCGCAGGGTCCCGACGGGGACGCGGGTGTCGCCGACCCACTCGCCGAGGGTGTCGTAGTAGGAGTCGGGGGTGTCGAGGAACTGCACCCCGGCCGCCCGCATCGTCCGTACCGTCTGCACGATGTCGTTGGTGTTGAGCGCGATGTGCTGGACGCCCGCGCCGCCGTAGAACTCCAGGTACTCGTCGATCTGGGACTTCTTCTTGGCGATGGCGGGTTCGTTGATCGGGAACTTGACCTTGAGCGTGCCGTCCGCGACGACCTTCGACATCAGGGCGCTGTACTCGGTGGCGATGTCGTCGCCCACGAACTCCTTCATGTTCGTGAAGCCCATGACCTTGTTGTAGAAGCCGACCCACTCGTTCATCCGGCCGAGTTCGACGTTGCCGACGCAGTGGTCGATCGCCTGGAAGGTGCGGTGGGCGGGCGGTTCGACGATCGGCTCGGCGGTGGCGAAGCCGGGGAGGTAGGGGCCGTCGTAGCCGGAGCGGTCGACGAGGGTGTGGCGGGTCTCGCCGTAGGTGGCGATCGCGGCGAGGACGACGGTGCCGTGCTCGTCCTTCAGCTCGTACGGTTCGGCGAGCGAGCGGGCGCCGTGCTCGATCGCGTAGGCGTACGCGGCGCGGGCGTCGGGGACCTCGATGGCGAGGTCGACGACGCCGTCGCCGTGTTCGGCCACATGGCGGTCGAGGAAGTGGCCCCAGGTGGTGGCTGCCTTGATGACGGAGGTCAGGACGAAGCGGGCCGAGCCGTTCGTGAGCACGTACGAGGCGGTCTCGCGGCTGCCCGTCTCCGGTCCGGAGTAGGCGACCAGCTTCATGCCGAAGGCGGTGGAGTAGTAGTGCGCCGCCTGCTTGGCGTTGCCCACGGCGAAGACGACCGCGTCCATTCCCTTGACCGGGAAGGGATCGACCTGCCGGGCGGTGTCGGGAGTGTGGTGTGTGGTCTGCGTCATGACGGAAGCCTCGCCCCGGGCGGCAAGGTGCGCAATAGTTCGCTCCATCGCTGGGCAAGGTGTGCAGCGGCACGCCGGTTTCGACGGGCTTTATGTACAGGGTGACCATCCGGGAGGCGGGCGGCTGTGGCTATCGATCGACTGGACGGCCGGATCATCGTGCTGCTGGCCCGGGAGCCGCGCCTCGGGGTGCTGGAGATGTCCCGGCGGCTGGGGGTGGCCCGGGGGACGGTGCAGGCGCGGCTCGACCGGCTTCAGTCGAATGGAGTCATCCGGGGCTTCGGCCCCGAGGTCGATCCGGCGGCGCTCGGCTACCCGGTCACCGCGTTCGCCACCCTGCAGATCCGGCAGGGGCAAGGAGTCGATGTACGGGCGCACTTGGGGACCGTGCCGGAGGTGCTGGAGCTGCACACCACCACCGGCACCGGGGACATGCTGTGCCGGCTCGTGGCCCGCTCCAACGCCGATCTCCAGCGGGTGATCGACCTGGTTGTCGGTTTTGATGGCATTGTCCGGGCCTCCACCGCGATCGTGATGGAGAACCCCGTTCCGCTGCGGATCATCCCGCTGGTGGAGCAGGCGGCCGAGGACGACCGGGACAGGCCCTGACCCAGCGGACCTGGCCCGGAGCCGGTCCGGTCCGGGCCTGGTCGACATGGGGCGGTGAGGGCGTGTGAGCTTCTGGGAGTACCTGAGCAGCCGTCACCAGCAGCTGCTCACCGACGCCTACCAGCACGCCAGCGTCGTCTTCCAGTGCATGGTCATGGCCACCCTGCTGGGCGTCGTGATCGGGGTCGTCACCTACCGCAGCGGCTGGGCGGGCAACCTCGCCACCCTGGGCACCTCCGCGATCCTCACCGTCCCGTCGCTCGCGATGATCGGTCTGCTGATCCCGCTCGTGGGGCTCGGCGTACCGCCGACGGTGATCGCGCTGACCCTGTACGGGCTGCTGCCGGTGGTGCGCAACGCGATCGTGGGGCTGCGCGGGGTCGATCCCACGCTGGTCGACGCGGCCAGGGGCATCGGGATGTCCGGGACGATGCGGCTGCTGCGGGTCGAGCTGCCGCTGGCCTGGCCGCCGATCCTGACCGGGATCCGGGTCTCGACCCAGATGCTGATGGGCATCGCCGCCATCGCCGCGTACGCCTCCGGGCCCGGCCTGGGCAACGAGATCTTCCGGGGCATCGCCTCGCTCGGCAGCAAGAACGCGCTCAACCAGGTCCTGGCGGGCACGCTCGGGATCATCGTCCTGGCCCTGCTGTTCGACGCCGCGTACGTCCTCATCGGACGGCTGACGATTCCCAGGGGGATCCGTGTCTGAGACCGAGTCCGAGTCCGAGTCCGAGTCCGGGACCGGGTCCCGGACCGGGACCGGGGGCGGGGGCGGCGCCCACGGGGCGACGATCGAGCTGGTCAACCTCACCAAGCGCTATCCGGGCAGCCCCAACCCGGCCGTCGACAACGTCACCATGGAGATCAAGGCGGGCGAGACCGTCATCTTCGTCGGCCCGTCGGGCTGCGGGAAGTCGACCACGCTGAAGATGATCAACCGGTTGATCGAGCCGAGCGGCGGCCGGATCCGGATCGACGGCGAGGACGTCACCGACATCGACCCGGTGAAGCTGCGCCGCAAGGTCGGGTACGCGATCCAGTCGTCCGGCCTCTTCCCGCACATGACGGTCGCGCAGAACATCGCTCTCGTGCCGAAGATGATCGGCTGGCCGAAGGCGCGGATCCGGGACCGGGTGGAGGAGATGCTCGACCTGGTCGGGCTCGACCCGGGCGAGTTCCACGGCCGCTATCCGCGCCAGCTCTCCGGTGGCCAGCAGCAACGGGTCGGCGTGGCAAGGGCGTTGGCGGCGGATCCGCCGGTGCTGCTGATGGACGAGCCGTTCGGGGCGGTCGACCCGATCACCCGCGACCACCTCCAGGACGAGCTGATCCGGCTCCAGCACGAGCTGCACAAGACGATCGTCTTCGTGACCCACGACTTCGACGAGGCCATCAAGCTGGGCGACCGGATCGCGGTGCTGCGCGAACGCTCGCACATCGCCCAGTTCGACACCCCGGAGGCGATCCTCACCAACCCGGCGGACGACTTCGTGTCCGGGTTCGTGGGGGCGGGAGCGGCGCTGAAGCGGCTCAACCTGAGCCGGGTACGGGACGTGGAGATCACCGACTACCCGACGGCGACCGTCGACGACCCGCTCCAGACCATCTTCGACAAACTCCGCTCCTGGGGGTCCCTCCCGGGCCATTCAGGCTCCGGGGGACGTACGAACGAGATCCTGCTCCTCGACCAGCGCGGACGGCCCTACAAGTGGCTGCGCCGCGGGGACCTGATGCGGGCCAGGGGCTCGCTGGCGCGGGCCGGAACCCTGGTCGGCGACACGGTGACCCGGGACGCCACCCTGCGGGACGCGCTGGAGGCGGTGCTGACGGACAACGCCGGGCGGGTCGCGGTCACCGGGCGGCGGGGCGAGTACACCGGGGTCGTCGACATGGAGACGCTGCTGAACTCCGTGCACGAGCTGCTGGAGGCCGACAGGCTGGAGGCGCTGGAGGCGCAACACGAGCTGGAGGAGGCCCGGGCCGCGCAGACGCACGCGGAGCAGGAGGGCCCGGGCGGGGAGGCGAAGGCGTGAGCGCTCCCGACCTGGACGCGGGCTCCGACCTGGCAGGCACTCCCGGGCCGGAGGACCAGGACGAGCAGAAGCCGGTCAGGACCCCGCAGTCGGCGCGGCCCCGCCGTCGCCTCACCTGGCGGAAGCTGACCTTCCTGCCCGCGTTCCTCGTCGCCCTGCTGCTCGCGACCTGGCTGTGGTTCCAGCAGGCGGACCTGGACCCGATCTCCGAGAACGCGCTGTCCAACGGGCAGGTGTCGAAAGCCCTGTGGCAGCAGGTACGGCTCACCGTGATCTCCACCTTCTTCGTGCTGATCATCGCCATCCCGCTCGGCATCCTGCTAACCCGGGGTTCGCTGCGCCGGGCCACGCCGTTCGCGATGGCCATCGCCAACATGGGGCAGGCGACACCCGCGATCGGGCTGCTCGCCCTGCTGGTGATCTGGCTGGGCACGGGCACCAGAGCCGCTCTGATCGGCATCATCGCCTACGCGATCCTGCCGGTGCTCGCCAACACCGTCGCGGGCCTGAAGTCGAACGACCCGACGCTGCTGGAGGCGGCCCGCGGCATCGGCATGTCCCCGCTGGGCGTACTGCGCAGGGTGGAGCTGCCGCTGGCGGTGCCGCTGATCCTGGCCGGCGTGCGCACGGCCCTCGTCCTCAACGTCGGTACGGCGACCCTGGCGACCTTCGGCGGGGGCGGCGGGCTGGGCGTGCTGATCACCACCGGCATCACCAACCAGCGCATGCCGGTGCTGGTGCTGGGCTCGATCCTCACCGTCTCACTGGCCCTGCTCGTCGACTGGCTGGCCTCGCTGGCGGAAGTGCTGCTGCGGCCGCGGGGACTGGAGGTGGACTCGTGAAGCGTTCCCGCCTGGTGACCGCCGGGACCCTGGCGGCGCTGACCGGCTACGGGTTGACCGCCTACGGGCTGACCGGGTGCGGACTCACCAGCGGCTCCCCCATGGTCGACGACGTCTCGCCCGGGTCGATCGGACAGGGCGAGCCGCTCAAGGGCGCGCATCTCACCGTGACGTCCAAGTCGTTCACCGAGAACCTCATCCTCGGCGCGATGATGGGCATCGCCTTCCAGGCGGCCGGCGCTGACGTCCTGGACCGTACCGGCATCCAGGGCTCCATCGGCTCGCGCGAGGCGGTCAGGAACGGCGACGCCGACGGCATGTACGAGTACACGGGCACCGCCTGGATCACCTACCAGGGCAACAGCAAGCCCATCCCGGACCCTCAGCGGCAGTGGCAGGCCGTGCACGACGCCGACCTGAAGAACGGCGTGACCTGGCTGCCACCGTCGCGGCTGAACAACACCTACGCGCTGGCCATGAACCAGGCCAACTTCAAGAAGTACGGCACCAGGACGCTGTCGGAGGTGGCCGCGCTGTCGAAGTCCGACCCGAAGGCCGTGACGCTCTGTGTGGAGAGCGAGTTCGCCAACCGGGCGGACGGGCTGCCCGGGATGGAGAAGGCGTACGGGATGGCCGTGTCCGCCTCGCGGATCACGCAGATGGACACCGGGATCATCTACACCCAGGTCCAGAAGGGGACGTGCGCCTACGGGGAGGTGTTCACCACCGACGGGCGCATCAAGTCCATGAACCTGGTGGTGATGGCCGACAACAGGAAGTTCTTCCCCAACTACAACGCGGCTCCCGTGATCAACTCGAAGACGCTGAAGAAGTGGCCTGCGATCGCGAAGGTCATCGACCCGGTGACGAAGAAACTGGACAACACGGTGGCCCAGAACCTGAACGCCAAGGTGGACGTCGGCGGGGAGGACCCCCACCAGGTGGCCCTGGACTGGATGAAGAAGGAGGGGTTCGTGAAGTAGCCGGGCTCGTGGCCGCAGTTGGGTCCGTGGAGCGGTATGGGTCCGTGAAGCAGCCGGGTTCGTGGAGCAGCCGGGTTCATGGAGCGGTTCCGTCGAGCATGTCGCCCGGTGACGGACCGCCGCCCGGTGACGGACCGCTAGCAGCTCGGGACCGAGCCCTTCCCCTTCTCCAGGGCGACCAGTGCGCCCACCGCGCCCTTCAGCGTGGTGACCGGGATCAGCCGCAGCCCCTTGGGCAGCTCGGCCTTGGCGTCGGAGCACTCGGCCTTCGGCACCAGGAACACGGTCGCCCCGTCCCGCCGCGCGGCCTGCGTCTTCAGGGCCACGCCGCCGACCGCGCCGACCGCGCCGTCCGCCCCGATGGTGCCCGTACCGGCGATCGTGCGGCCGCCGGTGAGGTCGCCGCCGCTGCCGTCGCCGTCGAGCTTGTCGACGATGCCGAGCGAGAACAGCAGTCCGGCGCTCGGACCGCCCACGTCGGCCAGGGTCAGGGTGACCTTGACGTCGTCACCGCCCAGGTCCAGGTACTTCAGCGCGGCCTCGGTCGCGGCGTCCTGCGACTCCCGCATCTGCTCCGTGTTGTGCCGCTCGATCTCCTTGGTGTTCTCCCCGTCGGGGTACACGGAGTCGCGCGGCATGATCGCCTGGTCGGCGCGGAACCAGCCGTCGATGACGTCGGAGAGCCTGACGTCGGTGTCGGGGTTGGTCGCCTCGATCGTCGTCATCCGCAGCTGCCCACTGGTGTCCCGGGTGGGCGCGCCGGTGATCGTGATGACCGGGGTGCCCTTGTTCTCGCCGAGGACGTTCGCCGTCATGCCCGGCTGCGCCACCGAGAACGGCAAGGGCGCGAACGCGGCCGTCGCGAGCAGCGCCACGAGCGGGAGGGCGCAGACGGTGAGGGCCTTGGGGCGTGAGAGGCGAGAGAGCACGAGGTCAATCTAACGTGACGACGTGTTCCGGCCCCAAGGCCCTCGCGGAGTCAGCGCAACGCCTCCGCCACCTCCCGCGCCGCGTCCACGACCCGCGGCCCCACCCGCTCCGGCACCGCGTCGGCCAGCATCACCACGCCCACGCTGCCCTCGACGCCGGTCACGCCCAGCAGCGGAGCGGCGGCACCGCTCGCGCCGGCCTCCAGCTCCCCGTGCGTCAGCGTGTAGCCGGGCTCGTCCGCCGGACGCGCCGGGTGCTGCCGGGCGAAGAGAATCGCCCGGCCGGCGGCACCCCGGTCCAGCGGATGCCGGAACCCGGCCCGGTAGGCCACGTGGTAGTCCGTCCAGGTCGGCTCGACGACGGCGACGGCGAGCGCCTCCGTCCCGTCCACCAGCGTCAGATGTGCGGTCGCCCCTATGTCCTCGGCCAGCGAGCGCAGCGCGGGCAGCGCGGCCTCCCGCACCAGCGGATGCACCTGACGGCCGAGCCGCAGCACCCCGAGGCCGACCCTTGCCCGCCCGCCCAGGTCACGTCGTACGAGTGCGTGCTGCTCCAGGGTGGCGAGCAACCGGTACACAACGGTCCGGTTGACGCCCAGTTTGGTGGAAAGTTCGGTGACGGTCAGCCCGTGGTCGGTATCGGCCAGCAGTTTCAGGACCTTCAGCCCTCGATCGAGCGTCTGGGAGGTCTCCGCGGTCACGACGCCCACTCCTTAAGTGGTGAGGTCGGCAACCTCCGTCGCGGCGGATGCGTCACCGAGTCCCGTCAGTGACGCGCTACAGAGGCCGCCGATCGACAGATGGGCCCGGCTTGTCCGGGCCCAGTCGCTTCACGGCTGCGCTCCGCGGCGGCGCTGCCACGGGGCGTGTGCGTAGCGGGACAGTAGCGAAGCTGGTTCGCTGAGCGGAAGGCTCCGTCCAGAATCCGGTCATTGGCCGGTATGGACTACTTGCATTTATCCCGATACGTACGGAGCGTGACGCCCTGGCTCACGCCCCCACCAGGGGTACGGCGAGGGGCGGGGCTCCTGTCACCGAACGCCGGGGTGTCGGGCGCCGGCTGCAACACCGCCGCCGGTGTGCACCCGGCACCTGATACCTGGCTGAGGGGAGGGGCTCCTGGCTCCTGGCTGAGGGGACGGGGCTCCTGGCTCCTGGCTGAGGGGACGGGGCTCCTGGCTCCTGGCTGAGGTGACGGGACACCTGGCACCTGGCACCTGGCACCCGGCGAGGGGACGGGCCGCCCTCACTTCATCCGGGTCGCCCACTCCTGCACCTTGGCGATGCGCTGGCGCAGCTGCCCCGCCGTCGCCTCCGCGCTCGGCGGTCCGCCGCACACCCGCCGCAGCTCGGTGTGGATCACCCCGTGCGGCTTGCCGCTCTGGTGGACGTACGCCCCGACCATCGTGTTGAGCTGCTTGCGCAGCTCCATCAGCTCCTTGTGCGAGACGACCGGCCGCCGCTCGGCGGGCAGCTCCAGCAGGTCGGCCTCGGTGTCCGGCTTCTTCCTGCTGTGCGCGATCTGCTTGGCCTGCCGCTTCTGGAGCAGCATCTGCACCTGGTCGGGCTCCAGCAGACCCGGGATGCCGAGGTAGTCCTGCTCCTCCTCGCTTCCCGGGTGGGCCTGCATGCCGAACTCGGCGCCGTTGTACATCACCCGGTCGAAGACGGCCTCGGACTCCAGCGCCTCGAAGGCGAACTGCTCCTGCTCACCGGTGTCCTCGTCCTGCTCCTTGTTCGCCTCGTCCATCTCCTGCTCGGACTCGGCGTACGGATCCTCCTCGCCCTCCTTCTTTGGCTTGTCGAGGGCGTGGTCGCGCTCGACCTCCATCTCGTTGGCGAAGGTGAGCAGGTCGGGCACGGTCGGCAGGAAGACGGACGCGGTCTCGCCGCGCCGCCTGGACCGCACGAAGCGCCCGACGGCCTGGGCGAAGAAGAGCGGCGTGGAGATGGTCGTCGCGTACACCCCGACGGCGAGCCGGGGCACGTCGACGCCCTCCGACACCATCCGCACCGCGACCATCCAGCGGTCGTTGCCGCCGCTGAAGTCGTCGATGCGGCTGGACGCGCCGGTGTCGTCGGACAGGACGAGCGTCGCCTTCGTCCCGGTGATCTCCCGGATCAGCTTGGCGTAGGCGCGGGCGGACTCCTGGTCGGAGGCGATGACGAGCGCGCCGGCGTCCGGGATGGCCTTCCTGACCTCGGTGAGCCGCTGGTCGGCGGCGCGCAGCACACTGGGCATCCACTCGCCGCGCGGGTCCAGCGCCGTACGCCAGGCCTGACTGATCGCGTCCTTGGTCATCGGCTCGCCGAGCCGCGCCGCGATCTCGTCCCCCGCCTTCGTCCGCCAGCGCATGTTGCCGCTGTAGGAGAGGAAGATGACGGGCCGGACGACCTGGTCGGCGAGCGCGGACCCGTACCCGTACGTGTAGTCGGCGGCCGACCGCCGGATCCCGTCGTTGCCCTCCTCGTACGTCACGAAGGGGATCGGGTTGGTGTCGGAGCGGAACGGCGTACCGGTGAGCGCGAGGCGCCGGGTCGCGGGTTCGAAGGCCTCGAGACAGGCCTCGCCCCAGGACTTGGAGTCACCGGCGTGGTGGATCTCGTCGAGGATGACGAGGGTCTTGCGCTGTTCGCTCCGGTTGCGGTGCAGCATGGGGCGGACGCCGACGCCCGCGTACGTCACGGCGACGCCGTGGTAGTCCTTGCTGAGCGGGCCCGCGCTGTACTCGGGGTCCAGCCGGATCCCTATCCGCGCGGCCGCCTCCGCCCACTGCTTCTTCAGATGCTCGGTCGGCGCGACCACGGTCACCTGCTGCACGACGTGGTGGTGCAGCAGCCAGGACGCGAGGGTCAGCGCGAAGGTCGTCTTGCCGGCTCCCGGGGTGGCCACGGCGAGGAAGTCGCGCGGCTGTTCCTGGAGGTACTTCTCCATCGCCCCCTGCTGCCAGGCCCGCAGCTTGCTCGCGGTGCCCCAGGGGGCTCGGCCCGGGAAGGCCGGTGACAGGTGGTGGGAGTGGGCGGTGGAGGAAGCGGCGGTGGTAGTCACGGTCTCCGGGTTCGGGGTCGAATCAGAGGGGCCGCGCGAAGCGCGTCGGACAGGGCTGCGGGTTCGGTGCGTGGGTGGCGGGTGGGGGCTCGGCTACGTATGACAACCGGGCCACCCTACCGGCGGCCCGACGCTACCAACCCGCCAACAAGGCCGGGCGGACTGTGGGTGGGACCCACGTCACAGCGCCCGCAGCCGTTCCGTGATCGCCACGACTTCTCCGTCCCCTACCGGACGCCACGTGGGCGCCACGTCGATGACCAGCGGGTACGCCGCGTCCTGCGCACAGGCGGCGAGGTGGTCACCGCGAGCGGTCCGACGGCTGCGGTGACTGGGGTGACTGCGGTGACTGCGGTGACTGCGGTGACTGCGGACGCTCTCGAAGTCGGGTGGTCACCCACGCCCCGAACAGGGCGACGGCCGCCATCGGCAGGAAGACGGCGGCGAAGGCGGCCGGATGGGAGCCGTCGGACGCCGTAACCGTCGTCGTGTGCGCCACACTTCCACCGCCGAGCGCCGCGACGGCGGCGCCCCCGGCGGCCAGCAGGAGCACGTTGGACAGCCCGTCCGAGATCTGCAGGGCGGCGGAGTTGGTCCCGGCCTCCTCGGGAGCCGACA